>CAXBAL010000208.1:0-4098 GCA_963973475.1 uncultured Micavibrio sp. | reverse complement strand
ATTAAGTATGCGGGAAGAAATGTAGGGTTATTCATACCTGATTTTGTAATCAACGACCAAATTATCGTTGAAATCAAAACAATTGAAAAAATTACAAGCAATGAACAAGGCCAAGTTCTTAATTATTTACGCGCTAGTTCATTAAAACTAGGAATTATTTTAAACTTTAAACATGCTAAATTAGAGTGGAAAAGACTGGTATTATAAAGATAATCCGTGTTTATCCGTGTTCATCTGTGGTAAAAAATAACTTAAATAAAAAATAGGATTTAAAACGATGCCATCACCCAGAGACGCCGCCCCAGAACTCCAGAACGCCATGGATGATGTCGTATCGTCGATCAACCGTACGATAGAGCGCCTGCTGCCTGAAACCGATTTACCCGAAGCGCCCCTTTACGAGGCCATGCGCCACGGTACGCTTGCGGGCGGTAAACGTTTGCGCCCCTTCTTGGTCATTCACTCTGCCAATTTGTTTAATGTTGATACCAACCGCTCCCGCCGCGTTGCGGCTGCGCTGGAATTTATTCACTGTTATTCCCTTGTCCATGACGACCTTCCGGCCATGGATGATGCCGCGCTGCGCCGCGGTCAACCAACCGTTCACAAAAAATACGGCGAGGCCACAGCCGTGCTGGCAGGCGACGCCCTCCTCACGCTGGCTTTCGAAGTGCTGGCCGATAACGAGACCCACGAAGACCCGCGCGTGCGCTGCGAACTCGTGCGCGCCTTGGCTCAGGCCTCCGGCGGCCATGGCATGATCGGCGGGCAGATGTTGGACCTTATCGGCGAGAATCAGGAATTTGATCTCGGCACAATCTCCCGCCTGCAACGCATGAAGACAGGTAAGCTCATGGCTTTTGCTTGTGAAGCTGGCGCAATTCTTGGTAAAGCGGGTGAGCCGCAACGCCGCGCGCTCTGTAACTATGCGCATGACCTTGGCCTGGCATTCCAGGTCACCGACGATATTCTGGATGTCGAGGCCGACCCGCAAGACACGGGTAAAGACACAGGCAAGGACGAAGAAGCTGGCAAAGCCACTTTCGTTTCCACCATGGGTAAACAAGGCGCGAAAGAACGCGCTGAAATGCTGATCTCACAGGCAAAATCGCACCTGCACGTGTTCGAAGGCCGCGCCCAAAGCCTGAAAGATCTTGCCGATTACGTGCTACAACGCCGCGCTTAAGCTAAAGAAAGATGTTACTGCGAAGGCGTTTGCGGACCCGCACCTTCTCTTTGTTGACGCTTTTCTAATAACTCTTGCCGTGCTTCAATTAAAGCACGCCCGCGGGCCATCTCCTGATCGGCTTGCGCTGCAGTATAATCATATAACCATTCTTCGGTTCTTTGGTCATAAACCACATTTGTGCTGGGATCGGTCTTTGTCCATTGCGCTCCCATTGCGGCCTTTTCATTAAATTGCCAACCCAGCTTTTCCAAACGAACTTGTAGACCGGGTTTTTCTTGATCACTCATAATAGGTCTCCTTTTCAAGTCCACTCCTGTTTACGTAATATCTCCCCGTTTGTCAACCAATGCCATAATAATTATCCGCCTATATACGGCTTATAATCAAACACGCTTTACGCCCGCGCGTTTTCAGCATAAAATAAGTCTATGTTCGATCCGGAAATACAGAAAAAAGCGCGCGGCTCTCTCATTCTCAACCAGAATGACGAAGTGGCCTTTATGTACGGCACCGACCTGCCCTTTACGCCCCAATGGGTCAGTATCGACGTCGATCAGGCCGAGATTTTCATCGGCGCCCCCGAAGACGACGATCATGACGGCCAAGGCTTTAAACTCGGCAGCATTGATAAAACCGTTTACGAGCGCATGATGGCCGAAAAGCGTGTCCTGCTCGTTTGCGTTGAAAACGGCGACATCCGCACCCCCAAAGGCGCGCAATGGGTGCCGCTCATGGTTTCCCATCAAGACCCGATTGAGGAAACGCCGCCGCCGCAATCTGGCAAAAGATACTGGTAATCCATAAAATTTTACCTTTTCTTAATCTCTTGGTCATAAAATAGAGTTGCGGTAAACTAAATATAAGAAACAAGAATAATAAATAAGAGCGGTGTAACCATGCAAAACGAACAAGATCCAAATACAGAAGCAGCAGCCCCCGAAGTCGAAGCTGCTCAAGCAGAGCCCCCTGCCCCTGCCGCAGCAGAGGCCGCTCCGGAAGGCCCTGCAGTCCCCGCTGAAATTTATGAACAAATCACCAACCCCGAATTAAATGAAGAACAGCGCGACCAAGTGGCGCGCGCCATGATGGCCACCGATAACAGATTACAAGGCACGATGAACGCCGGCCTCCAAATGGGCGCGGGTATAGGGCTCTTTGAAATGATCCAGCAATTTTTCGGCATGGGCGATGGCGGCACCAATATTCAAAACATGTCGGGTCAGGTCATGGCCGCATTCCAGAACGGCGACCTTACCACGGCAGGTGAAATGCCCGCGGGCAGCGTGATGGAAGGTCTTGCCGCAGATGCCATGAGAATGGCACCGCAGCAACCGGCCCCGCAAGCGCCAAACACCGCCCCACAACAAAATCCGAACCTGATGACACCGGGCATGGGCGGCCCTGCTTAAGCTTTAAAAATATACGCTACCCTCATTTATTATGGCCGGATTAAGTAAAAACTGGCCATAATTGCGGTATATCATATATATATAACGGCAATATGAAACAGGCCGTGAAAACACAAGAAAATCAGCAGGGAAAAACCGCCTCCATACTTGAGCGCGTCAACTATCCCGCCGATATGAAATCCCTGAGCGATGAGCAAATCACCCAGCTCGCAGGTGAAGTGCGCGCGGCCATGATCAATGCCGTTGCGCAAACGGGCGGGCATCTCGGCGCTGGTCTCGGCGTGGTCGAACTGACAACCGCCATCCACGCCGTGTTCAACACCCCGGGTGATAAGCTGATCTTCGATGTCGGCCACCAATGCTACCCCCATAAAATCCTGACTGGCCGCAAAGACCAAATGCACACCATCCGCCAAGGCGGCGGCCTATCGGGCTTCACCAAACGATCCGAATCTGAATACGACCCCTTCGGCGCGGCCCACAGCTCCACCTCCATCTCCGCAGGCATAGGCTTCGCGACAGCGTCAGAGCTCGCAAACAAAGACAACAAAGTCATCTGCGTTATCGGTGACGGCGCGATGTCGGCGGGTATGGCGTACGAGGCCATGAACAACGCGCATAACCTCTCCAATCTCATCGTCATCCTGAATGACAACGAAATGTCCATCGCCCCGCCTGTGGGCGCGATGAGCAAATACCTAACCCGCATGGTCTCCTCCCGCACCTATAAAGGCGCGCGCGAGGCTGGCAAGAAGCTGATGGAATACATGCCCGCTCCCATCCGCCACGCCGCCAAACGCGCCGAAGAAGGCGCCCGCATTAGTCTCGGCGGCGGCACGTTCTTCGAGGAAATGGGCTTTTACTATATCGGCCCCGTCGATGGCCATGACATGAACCACCTCTTGCCGATCCTGCGCAATGCGCGCGATTCCAAGGGCGACAACCCCATCCTGATCCATGTCAAAACGCAAAAAGGCAAAGGCTATCGTCCCGCCGAGGCCAGCCCCGATAAAATGCACGGCGTCAAAAAATTCGACGTGGTGACAGGCAAGCAAGCCAAATCCACGCCCAAAGCCCCCGCCTACACCCGCGTTTTCGCGGACGAGCTCATCACCCAAGCCAAGAGCGACGATAAAATCATCGGCATCACCGCGGCCATGCCCGACGGCACAGGCATGGATGTGTTCGGAAGCGAATTCCCGAACCGAACCTTCGATGTAGGCATCGCCGAACAACACGCGGTGACCTTCGCCGCAGGTCTGGCCGCCGAAGGCTACAAGCCGTTCTGCGCCATCTACTCCACCTTCCTGCAACGCGCCTATGATCAGGTCGTGCATGATGTCTGCATCCAGAATTTGCCCGTCCGCTTCGCCATCGACCGCGCAGGCCTGGTCGGCGCCGACGGCCAAACCCATGCGGGCGCGTTCGATATCGCCTATCTCGGCTGCCTACCCAACATGGTCTTAATGGCCGCCAGCGACGAGGCAGAGCTCCAAAACA
>CAXBAL010000207.1:0-4102 GCA_963973475.1 uncultured Micavibrio sp. | reverse complement strand
CACCACCATATTTTTTCACGCCTAAATGACGACCAGCTGAATCACGGCCGTTTCTGGAACTACCACCTGCTTTTTTATGTGCCATTTTTTATCTCCTGCTATGCGCTTTGTCTGAATTAGACCTAAGCGGCTTTGATGTCTGTAATTTGAACGAGTGTTAGATCCTGACGGTGACCTTTTTTGCGGCGGTAATTCTGACGACGCTTCTTTTTGAAGATCGTGATTTTGGGGCCGCGCTTCTGGCCAAGAACCGTTGCTTTGACGCTCGCGCCTTTAACAAGTGGCTCACCTGTCGAAATTGTTTCTCCATCGCTTACGAAAAGAACATCGAAATCAACATTGTCGCCGTCTTTGACGTCAAGTTTTTCGATCTCAAGTTTATCGTCTTTAGCGACGCGGTATTGTTTTCCACCAGTACGAATAATTGCAAACATTTTTTTATCTCTGTAACTAAGGGAAGAAGCGCGTTTTCACGCGGATTTCAGACCCGTTTTGTGAATTAAGTTGCGACAATATACTTATAATCTGTATTCTGTCAAGAATTATTGCCCCATGTTTTTCGACTTTTTATCCTTGTGCACAATTTGAGCGAGTACACCGTATTCAGGAGCGAAGAGAATAAAGCATAATTGTGTCGCTCCCGCAAGTACTGCGATGGAGCCTGCCGCGCTCAAACTGTTCTCGAAACCCAGCAAGGGCGGTAAAACTGCTCCGGTGAAATAGCCGCCAATACCGCAGGCGGCGCCTATTAAACCAGACCAAATTATTTGGCGCGAGAATTTATCTGTCACCATACGCGCACAAGCGGGCGGACAAGCAAATAACGCGAGCACGAGTATGGAGCCCACAGCATCAAAACTAGCGACGGCAACAAGGACGGTTAATAAAAGTATTAAGGCTGATATTTTTAGTTCGGAAAGTCCTTGCAGGTTGGCGTAGTGCGAATCGAATAAAGCCAATTTCAAATACTGATGGCCAAGGCCTATGATGAGCATGACCAATATAGTAACGAGGGATAATGTTAAAATTTGTTCCGGCATCGTGTCGATATTGCCTGGATCCGGCCAATATATAAGTTCGAGGGCGCCATATAAGGCATGCTCGGTATCAAGATGAACGCGGCCTCCTATAAATAGCTCTAAAAGGATAACGCCGAGCGCAAACATAGACGTCAGGGTTATTCCCATAGCCATATTTGCATTCAGGGTAGTAATACGTTGGATCAAATAGATTAGTGCGCCTGCAAAGAGGCAGGATGCTAATGCCCCGCTGAAGAGAGCCAGCGTGCCCATGGTGCCTGTTATAATATAAGCCAGAGCAAGGCCGGGCAGGATGCTATGGCTGAGCGCATCGGCCATCATCGTCTGTTTCTTCAACAGTAAAAGTGTGCCGACTAGCCCGCCGCTCAACCCTGCTAGTGTGGCGACAATATAGGCTGGTAAATCAATGCTAAGGAATGCACTTTCGATCATTGTAAAGTACTCTCCTGCTTAGAAATAGATGCTTTTGAGTCGACTTTAAGTGCCATAGATCCTGCAAAAATTATAAAGGAGCACACGACAATGGATGCGCCCGTTGGGACATTTGCGTAACCCGCAGAAAATAGAGCCCCTGATAAAGCGCTTAATAGACCAAATCCAGCACTTAAGGCAATCATCGGCTTATTGTTATCGCTCCATAGACGGGCGCTTGCCGCGGGTATAATTAGGAGAGCAAGTATCAAAATCGCGCCCGTTGTTTTTAACCCTGTGCAGACAATAATAAGCATTAGAAAGGATAATATGCGCTCCAGCCGGCCTTGTAGCGGGGCGTAGAGTTTTGCAAAGTTTCTGTCAAAGCTTTGAATTATAAAATGACGATGCAAGCTGACAGCCAGCATGGCTGTGATAAGGCTTACAACGCAAATAATAATAGCGTCTGAATAAGTAATCCCACTTGTTTGTCCCAGTAAAAAACTATCAAGACCGCTGCGGTTTCCGCTCTCCATATTTTGAATCAGACTAAAAAGTACAATTCCCAAGCCGAAGAAAAATGCCAGTGTTGTAGATATGGCGCTATCTTCGTTAAGGCGGGTATTGCTATTGATCCAATGAATAAGCCGTGCGGCTAGATAGCCTGTAAAGGCTGCCCCGATAAGGAGAAAGGGTAAAAACCGTCCATTATCTAGGCCTAACCACAGAGCCAGCATAAATCCGATGCCGATGCCAGGCAATGTAGCGTGTGAGACAGCATCGGATACGAGCGATTTCTTGTAAAGCATTATATACGCTCCGATAATACCACAGGCTGCCCCTAGGCTAAGGACACTTAATAAGACAAGCGCGGTATTAAATCCGATATCAATATCCACCCCTAAAACCCTTCCACATAAGATTCCAAGCTGGGTGGAGGAAGATAGGTCCGGGTAATCGCTTCGTCTGTAAAAACCTCACTGACTGCGCCGTTTGCTATTAAAGTGGTGTTAAGAAGGACAACGTTGTCGAAGTATTCGCTAACAGTTTGCAGATTATGGTGCACGGCTATGATGGTCTTTCCTTCGCGGCTTAATTGTTTCAATACGCCTATAATAGTTTTTTCTGTTGAGGCATCCACGCCCGCGAAAGGCTCGTCCAGCAGGAATATGTCAGCACCGTCATTCATCATGCTTTGTACCAAGGCTCGTGCAAGAAACATCCTTTGTTGCTGACCGCCTGATAATTTGGCGATTTGTCTCTCGCTGAAATCTTCAAGGCCGACCTTCTGTAGCGCGCGCAAAGCCATCTCCTTGTGCGATTTTGGTGTAAACATTTGAAAAAACTTCAAGTCTTTAATTAACCCTTGTTGAACAACTTCGCGCACATTAATGGGGAAATTCCAATCAATGCTTGAGCGCTGTGGAACGTAGGCGATCTTACGCCGCTTTTTTGATAGAGATTCACCATAAAAGCGCACGCTGTCTTCCTGAGTGGGCAAAAGCCCAAGGCAGGCTTTTAGCAAAGTAGATTTTCCGGCGCCATTGGGGCCAACAATAGCGCTCATTTTGCCCTGTTCAAAATCTAAAGACAGCGAAGCCAACGCTGCTCTGTCCTGTCCTTGATAGCGAACTTGCAAATTTCTAACTGAAAGTGGGGGGGGATTTATAGACATGGAAATAATTCTAATTTGAGGTTGCGGTAAGATTGTCGTCTGATTTGTGTCTGGACGCATTCAAGGCCTGTACAATTGTCTCGGTATTGGCTTTCATCATGCCTATATAGGTGCCCGCTTGGCTGCCCGTCGGCCCGAGAGAATCAGAATATAAAATGCCGCCTAAAGTAACATCATGGCCTTTTCTTCTGGAACCTTCAATTATAGCCTTAATGTTTTGGTCGCTAACCGAAGTTTCGGCAAAAAGTGCCGGAACTTGGCGTTTAGTAATCATATTGACCATAGATTCTATTTTGTGCAACCCCGCTTCGCTTGCGGTAGATATACCCTGTATACCGATTACCTCAATGTCATAAGCTTCCCCATAATAAGCAAATGCATCATGCGCTGTGATTAAAACGCGCTTGCTTTGCGGTATATTTGCAATCTGGTTATATATGCTTGTGTCCAAAGCTTGTAACTGTGCCTTATAATTTTCGTAAGCATTTGTGAATTCATTCTTGTGTGCGGGTAATTTATCTTTAAGGGAAGTCGTTACAATATTTGCTGCTTCTATCCAGTTCTTCACATCCATCCATAGATGCGGATCGAATGCTCCATCTTCAGAACGTATTAAATTTTCCATTTGATCGCCGATACTGATAGAGGGCTTTGTGTTGCCCAAGGTTTCGAGTAACTCGACCATTTGCCCTTCAAGATGGCGGCCATTGTAAAAGATAATATCGGCATGACTCAGCTTGACAATATCGGAGCGCAGAGGGCGGTAAAGATGAGGGTCAATTCCTGAGCCGATAAGCGGATGTATACGCACTTTATCGCCGGCTATATTGTATACCAAATCAGCAAGGTGGGCGGTGGTCGTCACAATAAACGGGCGTTCGTCTTGTGAGTCAAGTTCGCTTTGTTCGCTGGCATTGGCAGCAAAATATAGAGCAGCCATGACAAAAATTATTGCCATGAAAGATAAAAAAGAAAA
>CAXBAL010000206.1:0-4112 GCA_963973475.1 uncultured Micavibrio sp. | reverse complement strand
TCAACATAATGACAACAGAGGTTTTTCGGGATTGCTTCTCATAAGCCTCAAGAAACTCATGGCCTGTCATGCGCGGCATATTGATATCGAGAAAGATGACATCCGGCTGAACCTCTGCCTTTTTCAATGTTTCCAAGGCCTCCAAGCCGTCATAAGCCTGCACAATATTAATGGCAGGATCGAATTTTTCGATCTCAAGTTTTGCGAAAAACTGATCGGCTTCGCTATCATCTATAATCATGATACTACGCATACTTACCCCATAATTTTTATATGCTCATTACTACTATTAAATAAAGAAAAAGCGACAGATTTCTTCCATCGCCCTTAAGTTCAAAACCCTCATTCTTCATGCTCTTTTTTAAAAATTTATGTATATTACGAGCAATCCGCACTTTCTTTATTATAGTCTTCTTGCCTGGCGCGTAATTCATCCATAATGGAGAACGCATCAAGATTTCCGTAGTCAACAGCCTCGGCCACACAAATTAATGTGCCGCTGGGGTCTTCCACATAAAAATGTTTCACACCGATATTGGGCGCAACGACAGGTTCGGATATAATCTGCAAACCTTCCCAGTAGAATTGTTGATAGGAAGAATCAACGTTGGAGACCGGTAAATGCAGAATCATACCCTTTGTCTGCGCCTGATACGGCTTTGGTAAAGAGGTATGATTTTTATCCACGACCGCTATAAAGCTGCTGTTATAACCTTGCCGCTTCAGAATACTGAATTGCGGCAATTCGAATTCAGGGGTAAAATCAAAATGATCTTCATAAAAATTAACTGTCCGCACGTAATCATCCGTGGAAATAATGGGATATGAGAAATTTGAAAGCATAATTCTTTCCTTTCTTGTAAAAATACACACACTTAAAATTACACACCTTGGTTACTGACATGGTGTCAGTATTATATTAATTGACAATGTGTCAGTATGTCAAGTACTCTTAAGATATTGATGGCTATTAAGCGTGGCACGCACGAATTTCAAAAACGTCGGAAAGACAGCCATGAGCAAACGACCTGGGCCGAACAAAGATAATCTAGAGGCCACCCGAAAAATTTTTATGGACGTTGCAAAAATAGAATTTTGCAGCCACGGGTATCCTGATGCTTCAACCACACGTATTGTGACCGAATCAGGTATGGCCAGAGGATCGCTTTATTATCATTTTGGCGATAAGAATGGCTTGTTCAAAGCCGTTTACGAAGAAATGCTTGAAGAGGCCTTGCTCTATATATCCCTCGACATGGATGTGCAGAAAACCCCACTCGATACATTGCTGAGCGGCGCTAAAGCTTTTCTAGAGCTTTGCTTAAAAGAAGATTTCCGCAAAATTGTACTTATTCAAGCCCAATCTGCCATGAGCTATGAAGAGCGCTTGCTGGTCTTACACAAGACACTACTCGGCAAACTACGCTCCACAATACCCACCTTAATAGATAACGGTCATTTCCCCGGCCATACGGTAGACACGGCCACTATTTTCATTCTGGGCATTTTGGGCGAGGCAGGGCGCGCACTGGATTTCTCACCCAACCTTGAAGAAACAATGTTGGAATACAATCAGGCCTTTTCCACCACGATCCGAATGCTCTGCAATGAAAATGCCTAATTACGTGCAGGTGCTCTATTACGTGAAGTTATCTCGCTAATTATATTAACAGCATCGTCATAAGCAGCTTGCAGTTGCGCATCCTCGAAAGTCACAGTGCCTTTTTCAAGATTCACATTATATGCGCCACCGGATTCAGCGTAAATTTCTAGAATGATCCGGTAAAGATCAAAAACCTTACGTTCCTGCGCGAAAAATGCCTCATACTGACTCAATTGTTTTTCACGTGTGGCATCCCACTCTTTTATCAATAATCCGGCGTCTTCAGGCTCCATACGGCCCAATAACTCTCTCATTTGCAGATCGGTTTTGGTGAACTCACGCACAACCGCGTCCATTTCGGCCTCCATTTCGGCCATAATGGTTCTGGCAAAGATGTTGTTTTCCTGCACGTATTCAAACGAGCGCATACTTTGCGGCTTGATAACGTCCTGTATTGTCTGGCGTTTCTTACGGTAGTCTGTCATACGAACTTCAAGATTTTGCAAGAAAACATTAATGATCGCCTCGAACTCGGTTTTGATTTGGGCGTTTTTCATTCCTTTTGTATTACGGCCTTCGCTGTTGGGTTGGTAAAGCAAAGGGGAACGCTCATTAATGCTCTCTTCAACCTCGCTTGGTTGCGCCGGCGTGACTTGCGCATCCATTTGCAAAACCCACATTCCCGCGCCGGCCGCGCCGACCAGAACAACAAGTAATAACAGTATATCTTTTGACAATTTCATAAGAACATCTCCCTTATAATTCAATGGCCAGCAATGTTTTACGCAATTCTTTAGCCGCGCGCTCTAACGCGGCGTTCCAATCTGTAACCGCTTTATCGTCGGCGCCGTCGGAAATATATTTCAAACATAGAAACGGTATTTCCTCCCGCTGGCAAATCAGCGCCAGCGCATAGGCCTCCATGTCCACAACGTCGAACTGGCCGGCGATTTCAGTCGCATCAAAGCTATCGCCCGTTCCACAAATCCCTTGGGGCAAATCATTGACCGCTTGCCCGTATTCAATGACAACAGGATCGCTGGAAAACGGGGTTTGCCATTTTTCAAACCCGAGCACACTGACATCCATATCGCGCTGGATAAAGCGCGTGCAATTTATGATGGATCCCGTTCCATGCTTCCGGCTTCCGGCAGTGCCCATATTAATGACCATTGACGGGCGCTTATTTTGGATTTCTTTGGCCAGAGCGTAGCTGGCATTGACCTTCCCGATACCGGTATGCAGCACGCTGTAATCGGAAAAGGCATCACGGCTTTCCTCTTGCATGGCAAAGACAATCAATGGATTCTTTAACAAAAAACCTATCCCTTAGCGGATTTAATGGATTTATAGACTACAAAAAATAATCCTACGCAGGCCGTTAGTATGGATAACAGGACAAATACATCTCTTATTTCCCACCCTATTGATAGCAAGAACGTCACCACAATGGAAGATGATAATATAAAGATCGAATCCAGCATAGAGTTTGCCGCAACAACACGTGCCATATGGTCGACAGGTGTGCGGCTTTGGACAATAGTGCGCAGCGGCACAACATATAAACCGCCGAATAAGGCCAGCAAAAACAGATCTGCAATCAAACGCCACGCAACGGGAAGCGTGAAAAATTCACCCAATCCGATCAAAACATCGCCCGCGGGAGCATACATTTCTTTAAATCCGGCGCTTGCGAGATAGAGGTCAAGACTGAATATTGCGATGGCAAAAGCAGACCAAGGCACAAGAGCCGCCGTGATCTTTGAGCGCAGCAGCGCATTATTCAACAAACCGCCGACCGCCACACCTACCGAGAAAATAATCATAAAGAAACTGAGCACATCGGCATCTACGCCGAGCGCTTGCTTGGTAAAATTAGGAAACTGCGCATGGATGGTGGAGGCCACGAAATAAAACCATGACACGCCGAGCATCGCGGCAAACACGCCCTGCGGCCGCAAATAAGCAAAACGTAGCACACCGGTAATGGCCTTGAACGGATTATAGATCAGCGCTTTATCCGGCACGCGCGCCGGCGCCGGTAAAATATAACGGCTGGAGAGATAACCAATCCCTGCGCATATCAGCAGCACAAGCGATACCGTCAATGCCCCGCCATCGCGCAGCGCCATTAACGTACCCAGAATAGTGCCTAATAAAATCGCCAGAAACGTGCCGGTACTGATCAAACCGTTGGCGCCGACCAGCTCCTCTCGCTTTAATTGCTGTGGCAACAGCGAGAACTTACCGGGGCTGAAAAAGGCCGATTGCATGCCAAGAGCAAATAAAACAAACAGAGCCAGCCACAAAGACTGAGTCCATATCGCGCCAATACCGCATAAAACCACACCGATTTCAGTGATTTTGGTCACGCGGATAACAGCGGCCTTATCATATTTATCGGTAATTTCTCCGGCTAAGGGACAGAATAGCACAAAAGGCAGGATAAAAAGCCCCGCCGCCGCGGAAACAATAATCTCTGGCTCAATACCCGCCGAATCCCAGAGGC
>CAXBAL010000205.1:0-4161 GCA_963973475.1 uncultured Micavibrio sp. | reverse complement strand
ACGGCTGATTATCTGGATTACGTACTGACCCGTATTACCTGCATCGGCGCCGCGTATTTGGTCTTTGTGTGTTTGTTGCCAGAATTTATGATTGCACAATATAATATGCCGTTCTATTTTGGTGGAACCAGCCTTTTGATTGTCGTGACGGTGACACTGGATACGGTCCAGCAAATCCATTCCCATCTGATTGCCCATCAATATGAAGGGCTGATGAAAAAGGCTAAATTAAGCGGCCGTAAAAAGCGTTAAACGAGTTCGAGGAGACATAAAACATGAACCTTATATTTTTTGGTCCACCCGGTGCCGGTAAAGGCACACAAGCCAAAATTATCGAAGACAAATACGGCATGAAACAACTCTCGACCGGTGATATGCTCCGCGAAGAAGTCAGTGCCGGTACGCCACTCGGTATTGAGGCCAAAAAGCTGATGGATGAAGGCGCGCTTGTCGCCGATGATATCGTGATCGGCATGATTGCCAAGCGCATTGATTCCGGCGAATGTGCCAAAGGCGCAATTTTCGACGGTTTCCCCCGCACAGTGGCACAAGCCAAGGCTCTGGATGACATGTTAAAGGCCCGTGGTCATAAAATTGATTTGGTGCTGGAGTTGAAAGTCGATGATGCACCCATCGTTGAGCGTATTAAACAGCGCGCCATCGCAGAGGGGCGTAGCGATGATAATGTCGAGGCCCTGAAAAAACGCCTTTCCGCGTACCGTGATTACTCCGCCGAAGTTCTGCCGTATTACGAGCAGCGTACAGGCGTGAAGCCTATTGACGGTATGAAATCCATTGAAGATGTGACCAAGCAAATCGAGACTATTATCAAAAGCAATTCGTCAGACCACTCGCCAGAATGCGCGATGGGCTAATTGCTCCTTTTTAGGTGTGCGTTTTCAGTTTTGATTATTCCGTTTTTCTGGGCCAAGAAAAGCTTGACAAGCCCTTGTAAATCCTTATAGTCCGCATGTTTATTGTAACCTGAAGTCTACAAACCGGCTGGTGGCAGCGCAGAAGCGTGAAAATCTTTACGGTTTGGCTCAAAATTGAAAAGGAAAAGTCTTATGGCTCGTATTGCAGGGGTTAACGTACCTGATAAGAAGCGTATTCCGATTGCGCTCACTTACATTCACGGCATTGGTCGTACAACAGCATTTAAATTATGTGACAAGCTTGGCATTGATCCACAAACCCGCATGGGTAACGTGGATGAAGACACGCTGAACCGTCTCCGTACAGAGATTGATTCCAGTGGTATGCTGATCGAAGGGGATTTGCGCCGCGAAGTTTCCATGAACATCAAACGTTTGATGGACATGAAATGCTACCGCGGAATGCGTCACCGTCTGGGTCTGCCTGTTCGCGGTCAGAAAACAAAAACAAATGCGCGTACACGCAAAGGCCCGGCGAAACCTATCGCTGGCAAGAAGAAGTAAGGAAGGGTTTGAACAATGGCTAAACCTAAGGCTAAAAGAAAAGAGAAGAAGAATATCGCAACCGGCGTGGCTCACGTTAATGCGACATTCAACAACACCCTTGTCACGATCTCTGACGCGCAAGGCAATGTTGTATCATGGTCATCTGCCGGTATGATGGGCTTTAAAGGCTCTCGTAAATCTACGCCGTATGCGGCGCAGATGGCTGCTGAAGATGCGGGCCGCAAGGCACAGGAACACGGCATGAAAGAACTTGATGTTCGCGTAAAAGGTCCCGGCTCTGGCCGTGAATCTGCTCTGCGCGCGCTCCAGTCGATCGGCTTCGTTGTTAAAGGAATTCAGGACATTACACCTATTCCACATAATGGCTGTCGCCCACCAAAACGCCGCCGCGTTTAATAAATTTTTACGGGTTTTCCGCATGGTGCGGGAAGCCCTTTTAACGGTCCCGATTTTGGGATAATTCCGAACGGTAAACGTTCTAACAAGAGGCCGGTTAAGAGCCGGATGATGTAAAGGAAAAAACTATGATACATAAAAACTGGATTGAATTGATTAAGCCGTCAAAGCTTGAAATCTCCCACAAAGCCAACACACATGTTGGTAAAGTGGTTGCAGAACCCCTCGAGCGCGGCTTTGGTTTGACGCTGGGTAACGCCCTGCGCCGTATTTTGCTTTCGTCCCTACAGGGCGCAGCCGTCACAGCCGTTCAAATTAACGGCGTTGTGCATGAATTTTCAAGCATCGAAGGCGTTCGTGAAGACGTTACCGATGTTATCCTGAACATCAAGGCATTGGCTGTGCGTATGCACGCCGAAGGTCCAAAGAAAATGCGCCTGCAAGCTGAAGGCCCATGTGAAGTGACCGCCGCCCAGATTGAGGCCGGCGCCGACATCGAAATCATGAACCCTGATCTGGTGATCTGTACACTGGATAAAGGCGCGAAGCTTTCTATGGAGCTGATCGTCAATACCGGTAAGGGCTACCGCCCAGCCGCGCAGAACCGTCCGGAAGAATGCCCTGTTGGTCTTATTCCTATTGATTCTGTGTTCTCTCCAGTGCGTAAGGTTTCTTACGATGTGGAAGACACACGCGTTGGCCAGATCACTGACTTTGATAAACTGACACTCTCTATCGAAACCAACGGCGTGATTACACCGGAAGATGCAGTGGCCTATGCCGCGCGCATCCTGCAAGACCAGCTTCAAGTCTTCATCAACTTCGATGAGCCGAAAGAAGCCCAAGAGCAGGAAGAAGCCCAAGAGCTTCCATTCAACAAAAACCTTCTGAAGAAGGTTGAAGAGCTCGAGCTGTCTGTACGTTCCGCGAATTGTCTGAAAAACGACAATATCGTCTATATCGGTGATCTGGTTCAGAAATCCGAAGGCGATATGCTGCGTACGCCAAACTTTGGCCGTAAGTCTTTGAATGAAATCAAGGAAGTACTGACAAATATGGGCTTGCATCTTGGTATGCAGGTTGAAGGCTGGCCGCCGGAAAACATTGAAGAGCTGGCCAAAAAGGTTGATGAACAACAGTTCTAATCATTACAGTGGGCGCGCCGCATAGCGCTCCCGCTTTTTTAACTTGGACATAGTGTCCGCCCCGCTTTGTAACTTTTGTATAAGGGTGCCGAGCGGATTGTAGAATGGTTCTCCCGCGGGAGGCCGCAGATAAGGCCGAAGGGCTGGAAAGGGTACGAAATGAAACACCGTATCAAACAACGTAAATTAAACCGCACAACCAGCCACCGTAAGGCTATGTTTGCGAATATGGCTGCCGCGCTAATCAAGCACGAACAGATCGTAACCACGCTGCCAAAGGCAAAAGAATTGAAGCCTTATGTCGAAAAACTGATCACACTGGCGAAAAAATCCGTTGATAAGCCAGAAACAGCCGTGGCCAATCGTCGCCGCGCGATCTCTATTATGCGCGATGAACTGCAGGTCAAGAAACTGTTCGACGTTCTTGGCGAGCGTTATGAAAGCCGCCCCGGCGGTTACACGCGCGTCCTGAAAGCCGGTTTCCGCTACGGCGATTCTGCGCCAATGGCCGTGATCGAGTTGGTTGACCGTGATGTTGATGCCAAAGGCAAAGACTCAGGCCCTGTTCAATTCAACGATTCAGATTTCGAAGAAGAAACACAAGAGAAGAAAGCCGCAACAGCCTAAGGCTTGCGCGCAAAAACGAATACTAAAAAGCGGCTCCTTAACGGGCCGCTTTTTTTCATGATAAGTTGATGAGATGAATAAACACGCCCTCGCAAAATACTTGCTGCCCGCTTTAGCACTTTTATGCCTAGCGCCTATAATCAACCCTGCATTCGCGCTGGTTATGGGCGTGCTTTGCGCTCTTTTGCTCGCCAATCCTTATACGGCGCAAACCGAAAAGCTGCCCAAGACCTTGTTGGCATGGTGTGTCATCGGCCTTGGCGCAGGTATGAATATAATGGATGTGCTGCAAGCAGGCGCGAGCGGGCTACTCTATACCGCCATCTCTATCACCCTCATTATGACGCTCGGCCTTGGTTTGGCGCGCGCTCTCAAGGTAAATCGTGAGAACGGGCTTTTGATCACAGTCGGTACCGCCATTTGCGGGGGTAGCGCGATTGCCGCTATTGCGCCTGTCATTCATGCCCGCTCCGGCGCTGTGGCGGTTTCGCTCGCGGTTGTCTTTGTGCTCAATGCGCTGGCGCTGGTGATCTTCCCGCCTATCGGCCAAG
>CAXBAL010000204.1:0-4166 GCA_963973475.1 uncultured Micavibrio sp. | reverse complement strand
TAATTGCAGGCGTTTGGGCCGATAAATTTGATCACATTGCGGCCTTTACCAATTTCTTTGTGACGCCTTTAACCTTTTTATCCGGCACATTCTATTCGGTAGAGATACTGCCCGAGCCATGGCATCTCATGGCGCTTTATAATCCGTTCTATTATATGATTGACGGATTCCGATCTGGTTTTATCGGGCATGCTGATGAATTTGCCATGACTGGTATATTATTTCTGCTGGTTACTGACCTTTTGTTAATGGGGCTTACCTATCTGATGTTGAAATCAGGCTATAAAATAAAGAGTTAAACAATTTCAAAGCATTTGTGGTAAAATATAAGTATGAGTGGTGATGACCATAACGACGCAGAACAGCAAGTAGAGCCGGATAAGCAAGCAAGTCTCGGCTATTTCAATGACAACCTGGTTAAGCCGTTTCTTCTGGAGAATTCGCATTTTCGGGGCCGCTGCGTGCGGATGGGAAGCGAGTTGGATGATATTCTGAGCGCGCATGATTATCCGAAACCTGTCGCGCATCTTGTGGCGGAAACTGTAACGCTCGCACTTTTACTGTCTTCAATGATTAAATATGACGGGATATTTACCCTGCAAACGCAAGGGGATGGTCCTATCGGGATGTTGGTTGCCGATGTGACTTCTGAGGGTAAAGTGCGCGCTTGCGCAAGTTATCAGGATGATAGGCTGGAAAAGGCACGCCAGCAACTCTCCGCCATGAAAAGCGTTGAAAGCTCGCAAAACCATTTGGCTCAGTATTTGGGCAAGGGCTATATTGCTTTTACAGTGGATCAGGCAGGGTCACGGGAACGCTACCAAGGTATTGTGGACCTGCATGGTTCATCCCTGGTGGATTGCGTCCAGCACTATTTTTCGCAGTCCGAACAAATTGGCACCGGTATAAAGATGGCTGTTGGTCAACGCAATGGTGAGTGGCGTTCCGCAGGCATTATGCTGCAAAAGATGCCAGAAGAGGAAACTGTTCGTTTTCAAAGTAATACGGTTAATCTGGATGAAGATGACTGGCGCCGCTGTATGGTGTTTATGGAATCCTGCACCGAAAAGGAATTGCTTGATCCTGAATTGCCTCCTAATGAACTCTTGACGCGATTGTTTCATGAAGAGGGCGTCCGCGTTTTTGAACCCCGCGCTATCATAAAAGAATGTCGTTGCTCGGAAGAGCGCGTTGAGAGCGTTCTGTCTATGATGAGTGAGGATGATCGCGCCTATATGGAGATAGATGGTGATATCGCTATGAAGTGCGAATTTTGTTCCCATGAATACTTTTTTAATGCCAAAGAAATGGATCGTAAGATTAAAGCCATGAAAGCCGATCGGCCATCTTCCCACTAAATGTGTATTTGTGTATACTGAGCCCTGTCTAAGACCCTAATACCATCAGTTATATTATCGGAGAAATTGTTATGTTTCAGAAAAATGCCGTATTGGTTGTTTCGTCTTTATTGCTGTTAGGAGCCTGCGCTTCTATGCCTAGCCCTGAAGGAAAGCCAATGGCTGATATGACCTTTAGTCATTTATCCCCTGTACCGCTTCAAGTGAACGACATTGTTCGTAATGAAATCACGCAGGATCAGTTAGATAGGGTTCCACAGAGTTTTACCGTTCCGATTGATAACCTTACCAACGCCTATATTAAGCGTCGCCTTAGGGCCGCTGGTGGGCCTGAGACCCTTAACGTCACCGTGGAAGACTTAAGCGTGCGGTATGAACAAAAAGATTCCGAGAGTAGAGTTGCCGGTTTCCTTGGTGTCGCAAAAATTGATAGCTACAATATTACAGTTACAATGAACCTGCTATTGGAAGATCCACGAAGCGGCGCTGTGCGTGGCCGTAAATTTACCGCCCGCCGCGTGATTAACATATCCGAACATAAATCTATTGCTGAGCGAGAGCAGCATCAGATGGAGGGCGTAGAGGCTTTATTTGTTGATATTGATCGTGCGGTTCTTGATATTTTACAGCATCAATTTGGTCTGTAATATTAACGTGCCCAGAATTTAGGGGAAAGTAGTACTAAGAGTGTGAAAATCTCCAAACGCCCAACAAGCATGGCGGCGCTTAATATCCATTTTGCGCTGTCGGAAAGATGCTTGAAATTTCCATTCGGCCCAATATTACCAAGACCTGGCCCTACATTTGATACGGCGGTCACTGCCCCCGACATGGCCTCTAAAAAATCCATGCCGACAAATGACAGTGCGACAGCGACGATAGCACAGGTAAACATGTACATAAAGAAGAAGCCCATAACAGATAACGGAACATCCGGCGCGATTGTTTTGCCGTTATAATGTGGGATAAATACGCCGTGAGGATACAGCAATCGCTTAATCTGAGCCAATGTTACAGCGCACAGAACTTGAAAACGGAATATTTTAATTCCGCATGATGTGGAGCCGGCGCATCCCCCCACCAGCATTATGAAGAAGAATATAGAGATTGAGAAACTGCCCCAGCTATTGTAATCACCGTTGGCATAACCGGTTCCTGTAATAATTGATACTATGTTGAACAAAGCCCGTCTAAAAGCTTCTATGCCTTCTGTGTCTTCATGCACAATGAGATATGTGGTAACCAAGGTTGTGGTAATAATAATAATTGAGAGAAACCACCTCACTTGCGTGTCTTTTGTGAAGGGAATGATATTGCCTCTCAATGCCTTTAAATATAATACGAATGGCATTCCGCCAATAAGCATAAATATAATCGCAACCACTTCCGGCCAAATCGTATTGTGATAATGCGCAAAGGAGGAATCAAAGGTGGAAAAACCGCCTGTTGATATTGTTGTCATTGCGTGCGCCACAGCATCGAAAGTCTCTAATCCGCTCAAAATATAAGCTATGATGCATAGTATTGTCAGAGCGACATAGATAATACCGATGGAGGCGGCGAGTTGCGCCGCGCGGGGTAATACTTTCTCGTCTTCGGATAACTCTGTACGGAAAATCTGCATTCCCCCGATTTTCAAAAAAGGCAGAATAGACATAGCCATCAATATAATTCCAATACCGCCCAGCCATTGTAGTATAGCGCGCCAAAGCAAAATGCCTGGCGGCGCTTCGTCAAGGCCGACAATAACTGTCGCACCCGTGGTGGTGATGCCCGACATGGCTTCGAAAAATGCATCGGTATAGCTCATATTCAGCTCGGATAGCATAAAGGGGAGAGCTGAGAAAATGGAAAGGCCAAGCCAGCTGAGGAATATCAGCATAAAAGCCTGACGGGTGTTAATTTTTATCTCTTTGGAATTGTTGCTGAGTATTAAAGCTCCGCCAAAAAAAGCCGTGATAACGATTGAGATGAAGAAAATTTTCCAGTCTTCATGAGAAAAATACAAATCGGCCATCATGGGCAAAACCATGCTGATCGAGAGAATTGAAATCAGAATTCCAACAACAAATAAAACAGGTTTGAAATTCAAAGGGGACGCTTTCTTCTATTAACAAGACCCATTCTTTTTATCATAGAAATGGGTAAGCACAAATAATATGCGCTTTGTAAGATTTTTTTGATTATAAAAAAAGCCGGAGACGGGCTCCGGCTTTTTAAAATTATATTTGAACGTCTTATTCGAAAGTAATGTTGACGCGGCGGTTGGCCGGCTCACGAACATTGTCTGGTGTTTCAACAAGAAGTTCGCTTTCGCCGCGGCTGTCAACCATCAGGAGATTGGCATCAACGCCGCGCTGGATCAATGCATCACGTACGGCATTGGCGCGCTGTGAAGCCAGCTTCTGGTTGTAGTCGCGTGGACCTGACGTATCGGCGTGACCGATGATGTTGATTTGTGTAGGTGGTGTCTTTGCAACTTCTGTTGCAACGGCATCCAAAACATTCAAAGCGCCTGAACCCAAATCTTGTGCATCCCAGTTAAAGAATACGAGGTATACAGCGTCTTCCGGTGCCATTGGCTCTGGAGCTGGCTCGGGCGCAGGGGCCGGAGGCTGAAGCATGCCTTCAAGATTGGCAATAGCCTTCTCGAATTCTGTTTTACAGTTGATGATGTCTTCATCCTGCCAGTTTTCTTCCTGCTGTTCGATCCAACAATCAAACATGGCTTGTGTGTAAGCTGCTTCTCTAGGAGCAACTTCACGGGCGCCAAGATCAAAAGCAACCATCAAACGGCCGCGTGCAGCA
>CAXBAL010000203.1:0-4180 GCA_963973475.1 uncultured Micavibrio sp. | reverse complement strand
GAGGCATGCCAGAAGGTCATGGATAACAACACGGTTGATTTTGCCCCCATGGCCAAAGAAATTCTGGACCGTCTAGGCAAAGCCATTGAAAATGCCAGAGCCGGAAATATTGAGTTAGAGCAGGCCGTTCAGGAAATGACCCAGCCCGTTATGGAATTAAAAGCAAATGCGGCTCTTTTCCGCTATGATTTAATCGGCAATCTGGCAAATGTAATGCTCAGCTTCCTCGAATCTGTCCGAACAATGGATAAAACCGCGATTGAAATCGTAAATGCCCACCACAAAACCCTGACCGCTATTATCTTGAAAAAAATGCAGGGTGATGGTGGTAAATACGGCAAGCAACTGGAACAAGAGCTGAAAGACGCCTGCCTGCGCTACTTCCAGAAAAAACGTGAAGCCGCCGCCAAGGCAAAGGCGCAAAAAAGCGAATAAAGAAAAAGCGGCCAATTTAAAGCCGCTTTTTTTATAACTTATATTCAGACCATTAAAAAGAAAGACGCTTCACACTCTTGATATGTGGCAAGCTTTCAATGTCCTTGAACAATGCATCGGGAACAGCCTCGTCAAGGGATACCAGACAAATTGCCGTGCTGTCATCCTTACGGCCCAGACGGAAATCGGCAATATTATGCCCTGCATCAGCCAGCGTCGTTCCCAGCGCGCCAATCATACCGGGCTGGTCATTATTGCGGATGAACAACATGTGATTAGTCAGCGCGGCCTCAATTGGCACACCTTCGATATTCACAATACGCGGCGCCTTGCCGGTAAAGAGCGTACCCGTAATATTACGCACGCGCTTTTCCGTGGTTACAATCAAATTGATCATAGAGCGCCACTCTTTGGGCTTATCATCATAGCTTTGCTTGATCTGGATGCCCCGGCTCTCTGCCACCTGCATCGCATTCACCATATTGACACTGTCCATTTGGGACGCCAGCAAATGCGAAATCAGAACGGAAGTAATCGGGTCGGTATTGATATCGGTAACCGTACCTTCATATTCAATTTCGATCTTCTGGATTGAGCTATCGGTGATCTGTCCGGCAAACTCACCAAGCTGCTCAGCCAGCTTCAGATACGGCTTCAGACGCGGCGCGTCTTCGGCAGAGATAGAAGGCATATTCAGCGCATTGGTAATCGCCCCGTTCACCAGATAATCAGCCATTTGCTCGGCAACCTGAATGGCCACGTTGAATTGTGCTTCGGATGTAGCTGCGCCCAAATGCGGTGTACATACAACATTTTCCATACCAAACAGGATATTGTCCTTGGCCGGCTCGACCTCGAAAACATCCAGCGCAGCGCCGGCGACTTTGCCGCTCTCCAGCGCTTCTTTCAGATCGGCTTCGTTGACGATACCGCCGCGCGCGCAATTGATAATGCGTACGCCGTCTTTCATCTTGGCAATATTGGCCTTGTTGATTAGGTTCGATGTCTTGTCATTTTTCGGAACATGGATGGTAATAAAGTCGGATTTCGCGAACAACTCGTCCAGTTCAACTTTACGTACGCCCAGATCAATCGCGCGCTCTTCCGTCAAGAACGGGTCAAACGCAATCACGTTCATTTTCAAACCAACGCCGCGTGTGGCCGCGATGCCGCCAATATTCCCGCACCCGATAACGCCGAGCGTCTTATTATATAGCTCCACGCCCATAAAGCGTTTCTTTTCCCACTTGCCTTCATGGGTAGATTTATTGGCTTCGGGAATTTGACGCGCGAGGGCAAACATCATCGCAATCGCGTGCTCTGCCGTAGTGATGGAATTACCGAACGGCGTATTCATAACAATCACGCCCTTATCGGTGGCCACAGGGATATCAACGTTATCAACACCAATACCGGCGCGGCCAATAACTTTCAGGCGGGTGGCCTTCTCCAGCACCTCGGCGGTGACAGTCGTGGCCGAGCGGATCGCAAGCCCGTCATACTGATCTATAATTTTGAGTAATTCTTCAGCCGAAGTTCCCGGTTTATAATCAACGGCGCAGCCGCCTTTTTCGAAAATTTCTACTGCTTGTGGGTCCAGCTCATCACTGACGAGTACCCGTGGTTTAGATGATGTTTGTGCCATAATTTTAACTCCTATTTTTGTCTTGTTTAGGCAAACAGGCTTATAGAAGTAATCCTAATCGTGCAGCGTGTCAAAGGGATAATAATTAACCCAAATACCTTTCAGAAAATAAAAAAGCGCCAAAGCGTCTATTTGACATAAGCGTGATAATATATTATTCTTATCAAAATTTTTTAAAAAGGGAACAATCATGTCAACGCATCACACCACTCAAATTGTGTCACTGGAAGCCTTCCGTAGAAAATCAGAATTATCAAAGCCAGCGCAAAAAGACGAACGCGTATGGGACCGTGTAGAACGCCTTTATGATTTGACCAACACCCAAAACCCGACCAATACGTCTGGCCCGCAGCGTCAAGAGACATGGGAAAGCGCGGTAAACGCCCTAATACAATATATTGACAATGAATGGCCTATTGAAAAAGATAATAAAATACGGGCGAATGATATAGCCGAAAAAGCGTCTGTTCTTTTTGTAAAGGGCGCCTTTACCTTTCCGCAAAGCAAAAAATCGACCGATTTACAAAGCAAAATCATTGACGCTTTTGAAGAGCAGGGTTTCCCTGATGCCTTAAATAATTACCGCCGTCAAACCTGCGCCTTGGTTGATGCTTGCAGCGCACAGCACCAAAATCCTGCGCCTTAAAAAGCAAACAGGGCCTTAAAAAGGCCCTGCGCGATACCTATAAATTCAAACTACGCAGCGCTCTTACGCTCTTCTTCACCCTTGGCGGTGGCATACGCCCAATCCAGCCATGGCATGAGAGCCTCGACATCGCTGCCTTGTACGGTGGCGCCGCACCAAATGCGCAAGCCCGCAGGGGCATCGCGGTATCCGGCAATATCATAAGCTGCGCCTTCCCCATCCAGCAATTTGGTCATGGATTTAATGAATCCCTGCTGGTCTTCCAAATTGTCGAACCACGGATCGGCAATTTTCAAACAGACGGATGTGCGGGAGCGCATCTCGGGTTTTTCTGCCAGAAACTCTACCCAGTCCGTACGCGCAACCCAATTTTCAATCACTTTAAAATTCTCTTCGCTACGCGCAATCGTGGTTTTTACACCACCGATATTTTCTACCCAGTTCAGCGCATCAAGGCAATCTTCCACGGCCAACATGGACGGCGTATTGATCGTTGCCCCTTCGAATATGTCGGCATTCAGCTTTCCACCTTTGGTCATGCGGAACACTTTTGGCATCGGCCATTTGGGCGTGTAATTCTCTAAACGCTCCACAGCGCGCGGAGACAGCACCAACATACCATGCGCGGCTTCCCCGCCCAGCACTTTCTGCCAACTCCATGTCACAACATCCAGCTTGTCCCACGGCATATCATAAGCAAACACAGCCGAGGTCGCATCACAGAGCGTCAAGCCTTCGCGGTCTGCGCTGATCCAATCGCCATTAGGAACACGAACGCCGCTGGTGGTACCGTTCCAGACAAAAACGCAATCGCGCGCCGGATCGGCCATATTCATATCAGGCATATCGCCATATTCGGATTGATAGGATTTCACATCATCCAGCTTTAGCTGGCTCGTGATGTCCTTGAGCCAATCGCCAGAGAAACTCTCCCACGCGAAAACATCCACGCCGCGCGCGCCTAGTAGCGACCACATCGCCATTTCAAACGCGCCGGTATCGGACCCGGGAACGATGCCGACCATGTAATCATCGGGAATGCCCAGCAATTTCTTTTGCTTTTCGATCGTATCTTTCAACTTAGCCTTGAGCGGGCCCGCGCGGTGCGAACGTCCCAAGCTGGCATGGCTGAGGTTTTCAAGGCTCCAACCCGGTCGCTTTGCACAGGGGCCGGATGAAAAACACGGATTTTTAGGTTTTGTGGATGGCTTGCTCATAATAATATTTGATCCTGATCTCTATTGCGTCGTAAAAGTCATGGTATAAAAAGGTTTATTAAACCGAAATTCGCTGCCACAATAGGCCAGAGTTCTTTCGTTTTCAACAAAGACTTTCACATTAGACGCAAAAATTTCGGAGACCACAAAATGGGCGGATTTATTACAGTTTTCATCCTTATATTATTCATAGGATATCTTTTCACCTGCCTATTTACAGTGCCGCAGCGTCGTGAA
>CAXBAL010000202.1:0-4206 GCA_963973475.1 uncultured Micavibrio sp. | reverse complement strand
GGAATAATTTCCACAATCCCTCCGATCAGAACGGCCACAATGATAAAGGCCAGCAGAAGCAGCGAATTGCGCTCTAATTTGTCATGATTAAGCCAGCTCATGCCGCTACTCCTTGTGTTTGAGGGATTTGCTCTTTCGCGTTCACATCCCCGCGAATGGTTTTCCAGACGTTGTAGATCATGATCAGAGCGCCCGCGAGATAAAGCACGCCGCCCATCACGCGTATGGCATAGAAAGGTTTCATCGCCATGACGGTCTCGACGAACGAATACTCCAAAAAGCCCATGTCATTGTAAGAACGCCACATTAGACCTTGCATGATGCCCGATACCCACATGGCCGTGATGTAGAATACTATCCCCAGCGTGGCAACCCAAAGATGCAGGGAAATCAACTTGGTCGAATACATTTTCTCGCGGCCCCAAAGATGCGGCACCAGATAATACAACGCGCCAAAGGTAATAAACCCGACCCAGCCAAGCGCACCGGAATGCACGTGCCCGATGGTCCAGTCTGTATAATGCGAGAGTGCATTAACCGAACGGATCGACATCAGCGGCCCTTCAAACGTACTCATCCCGTAGAAAGCCAGCGCGATAATCATGAACTGGATAATCGGATCATCCCTCAGCTTGTGCCACGCGCCGGATAGCGTCATCACACCGTTGATCATCCCGCCCCAGCTCGGCATCCAGAGCATGATCGAGAATGTCATGCCCAATGTCTGCGCCCAATCAGGCAGCGCGGTATAATGCAAATGGTGCGGCCCCGCCCAGATATAAATAAAGATCAAAGACCAGAAATGCACAATGGACAGGCGATAAGAATAAACAGGGCGCCCAGCCTGCTTAGGGATGAAGTAATACATCATGCCCAAAAATCCGGCGGTCAGGAAGAATCCGACAGCGTTGTGCCCATACCACCACTGGATCATCGCGCTTTGAACACCGCTAAAGACGCTATAGCTTTTCACATCCGTGATGCTGACAGGGATCGAGATATTGTTCCCGATATGCAGCACCGCCACAGTGATAATAAAGGCCAGATAGAACCAGTTGGCGACATAGAGATGCGGCTCTTTGCGCTTTATACAGGTCATTAGATACACTAGCAAATATGCCACCCAAACCACGGCCAGCCATAAATCGGCGTACCATTCCGGCTCGGCATATTCCTTGGACTGCGTCACGCCAAGAATATACCCGAGCGCCGCAATCACGATAAAGGCCTGATAGCCCCAGAAAGTGAACATCGCCATCTTGTCATTCCAAAGCCGCACGCCGCAGGTACGTTGCACTACGAAATAGCTTGTGGCGAATAGCGCATTCCCACCGAACGCAAAAATCACCGCCGACGTATGAACGGGGCGCAAGCGCCCAAAGCTTAAAAAAGGCTCGATATTAAGGCTCGGAAACACCATCTGCAGAGCGATAAATATCCCTGCGGAAAACCCCACAATCCCCCAAAACAACGTGGCCAGCGTGAACAGCCTGACAACATCGTAATTATATTTTTCTTCCAGCGTGGTTGAACTCATTTTTTGTCTTCTTCCTTGGTTAAATCATCATCCATCCGGCCAGCGCGAACAGCCAGAGCGCGCTCACGGCCATAGCGCTTTGCTTGATCGTGCCTGCGGCTTTTGGAAATCTGGTTTGCAAACTGCGCCCGCCGAGCGCAACAAGCACGAGTGCGGGCATAGTCCCAAGCGCAAATGCGCCCATGGCCAGAGATGCCTGCGCTACACTCGGCGCTGTCGAAGCCGCCATCAAGGCCGCCACAACCATGCCGCAGGGCATAAACCCCAGCATGATGCCGAGCATATACCGCTTGAAAACTCCCGGCTCAGTCATAAAGGCAGCGCTGTGTTTACTGATAAATCCAAAAGGCAATCCAAGGCGGATGGTGCCTGCCCATGGAAAAACGCGGGAAAGCGCGGGAAAAACGCTAATTAGAAACAAAACGCCCGCCAGCATTAAAATCGGCGCGGTCAAAACCGCTTTATAACTTGAAAACAACAAGGCCAGATTAAGGACACTGTGAAAAATCACGGCCAAAAATACATAAGTAGTCATGCGCCCCAGATGATAGGGCAGCAAAGCGGAGCGCGACAGGCGCGCTAAAGTGCGTTCCGGCGCGCCATGGCCAGTACTTTGCGCCAGCACAAATGGTCCGCACATGGCGCTACAATGGGTAAAGCCTCCGGCCAACCCACCTAGAAACAGGCTGATAACCAGCCCGTTTTGCATCGAAAAATCCTGTACGCATTGCGCAAAATTCATAGTTTGTCCTGTTTTTACACTATGATTATGCGGGGATTTTCGTTAGGGTGCCTTGATCATTGTCAATTACAACACGACCCAGGAAATATGGCCAAGGCGACTTTAAGAAAAATTGATTTGTTCAAAAATTGTTCCGAAGCGTTCTTTCAAAAGACCGAAGTTCAGGCAAACGTGCAAAAACATTCCAAGGGAAAAATGCTTTTCCTTCATGAGGATGAGGCGCAAAATTTCTATGTGATCCGCTCAGGCTGGGTAAAACTGTTCCGCGAAACCCTGGATGGCACGCAGGCTGTTGTCGACATACTTACGCAAGGCCATATTTTTGGCGAAACCGCGATCTTCCAGAATAATCTGTATCCCTATAGCGCCGAGGTGGTCGAGCCATCCGAAATCATCAGCCTGCCGCTTTCGATTTTAAAGGCCGAGATAGAGAACAACAGTAAGTTCGCCTATAATATGCTTGGAACCATGGCTCGCTACAGACGCCAGCAAGACCGCGAAATCGAACACCGCGATATCCAGAACGCCCCCCAACGCATCGGATGTTTCTTATTACGCCTGACCACGCAAAATGAGGAAGGCGGCGTCGTTATTCATCTTCCCTACGATAAAATGCTGCTGGCCTCGCGACTCGGTATGCAGCCGGAAACCTTTTCGCGCGCGTTGAAAAAGTTGCAGAATGAAACGGGAATTGAAGTTAAGGGCGCCACGGTAAAAATGGATACGCTCGATCAGCTCGTGCGGTATTCCTGCGCTGCCTGTTCATCGGAATTTCCATGCAAAGATATTGGCAATGCCGCCGAATAATCATCTGCTCGCATACAACCAATCCCAATTCAGCCTTGCCGGATTCGTGATATAACCAGCCGGGTTTTTAATCACATCCTGAAGATACCCAAAATCAATATCCCAGCGATAATCACATCTGCAATCCTTGCAACTTTCATGCGGCTTTAATTCAATGCGCTTGTTTTCCAAGCTAAGAATAACACTTTTTTTACACGAAATATCAGCAACTCTGGCCTCAACTATTCTACCCTGCGCCGATTTCTCCGCCGCATCCAGAATTTGCATGAAGGGGAATTGATCCACATTCCGTAACAAAGCCTCATTGCATATCGCAACATATTGGGTAATCAGTGTTTCATGGTCATCAATCGGCGGCATCATAATTTAATCATGCATTATTTCTGTCGAGATAAAATTGATCAGGGTCAAGTCAGGGAATGATCGCCGCACGGAAAAACGCGAAATCGAATATCTGTCGCCATTACAAATACTATCCAAAGCTTATCCTGCGCTATTTCATTTGGTGTTAGACATATCGGCGCCCCAGCCTTTATGCTCACCCTATGCAAAACGCACAAGCAATTCGCACGGCCATCCTCACCCCCGCAGATGTTCTATCTTCGGTATTTGGCTATGATGCTTTTCGCGGGCAGCAAGAAGAAATTATCAATGATGTAATAGCGGGCAAAAGCTGCGGCGTTTTGATGCCAACGGGCAGCGGCAAATCCTTATGCTATCAAATCCCCTCTATCTGCATGGCGGGCACGGGCATTATCGTCTCCCCCCTCATTGCCCTGATGCAAGACCAGGTCGCCGCCCTGCGCGAGGCAGGCGTAAAGGCCGCGGCCATTCACTCTGGCCTTGAGTATCCCGAATTGCAAGCCGCCCTGCGCGATTTGCGCGAAGGCGCGCTCGACCTCGTGTATGTCGCGCCGGAACGTCTCGTGAATGACGGCTTTTTAGACATACTGGACGATATAAAGATCGCGCTTTTTGCGATTGACGAGGCGCATTGTATCTCGCAATGGGGGCATGATTTCCGCCCTGAATACCGTCAAGTCTCGCTCCTGCGCACACGCTATCCGCATACCCCCTGTATCGCTGTAACGGCCACGGCTGATACACCAACGCGCAAAGA
>CAXBAL010000201.1:0-4210 GCA_963973475.1 uncultured Micavibrio sp. | reverse complement strand
ACCCTTCCGATGCGCTTCTGGAGCAAACGTTGGGCGGCATCGGGCTAGATATGATCCAATTGCACGGCGAGGAAAGCCCCGGGCGCGTGGCCGAGATAAAATCGCGCTATAACATCGAGGTCATGAAAGCCCTGCGGGTTGCCAGCGAGGACGATCTGCAAGAATTAGAAGGCTTTGAGGCAGCAGCCGATTGGCTGCTCTTCGATTCACGCCCGCCCAAGGCCGATTTACCGGGCGGTACGGGGCATAGTTTCGATTGGACTATACTGGCGGAGCGTCGCTTCAAAAAACCGTGGATGCTGGGCGGCGGCTTGAATGCAGATAATATCACCGAAGCGCTCTCCATCTTAAAGCCGGACGCGGTCGATGTCTCCAGCGGCGTGGAAAGTGCGCGCGGCGTTAAAGATGCCGAAAAAATTAAAACATTCATTCAGACCGTCAAAAAAATCTGAATTTTTCGGAACATTCTTTTTTCTCCCTTGTTGGAAGATATACAAAACGGGAGTGCTCCCTGCCTTTATTGGTATAGCTGAGAATACATCCCTTAACTTGGTGGATAATACCGCCAAGGAGTTTGGGCCCCGCACTTCTCACGAAGAATGCGGGGCTTTTGTTTTTATTTTAGGCTCGCAATTTAACCCGAAAAAAGCTATATAACCGTTCATGAGCGCAAACACATACACAAAAGGCCCCGATGAGCGCGGCCATTTCGGCCCCTATGGCGGGCGTTATGTCGCCGAGACCCTGATGCCGCTGATCTTGAGCGTCGAGCAAGCCTATAACGAGGCCAAGGCTGACCCATCTTTCTGGGAGCAATTCCACGAGCTGGCACGCGATTATATCGGCCGCCCGTCCCCGCTCTATTTCTGCCAGCGCATTACAGAACATCTGGGCGGCGCCAAAGTATATTTCAAGCGCGATGAACTGAACCACACAGGCGCGCACAAGATAAATCACTGTATCGGCCAAGTTCTGCTCGCCAAGCGCATGGGCAAAACCCGCATTATTTGCGAGACAGGCGCGGGACAGCACGGCGTGGCCACGGCCACTGTATGTGCCCTGTTTGACCTGCCCTGCACCGTGTTTATGGGCGCGAAAGACATGGAGCGCCAAGCGCCGAATGTGTTCCGTATGAAACTACTCGGCGCCGAAGTGCGCGGTGTCAAGGATGGCTCGGCCTCACTAAAAGATGCAATGAACGAGGCGCTGCGCGATTGGGTCACCAATGTGCATGACACCTATTACATTATCGGCACTGTTGCAGGCCCCCACCCGTTCCCGATGATGGTGCGCGATTTCCAATCCGTAATTGGCAAGGAACTCCGCGAGCAGATGATGGAGCGCGAAGGGCGCTTGCCTGATACGCTCATGGCCGCGATTGGCGGCGGATCGAACGCCATGGGGCTGTTCCACCCTTTTCTGGATGAACCGGATGTCAAGATGATCGGCGTCGAGGCAGGCGGTATGGGCGTGGACACAGACAAACACGCGGCCTCCTTAAATGGCGGCAGCGCAGGGGTTTTGCACGGGATGCAGAGCTATTTCCTGCAAAATGAAGACGGACAAATTCAAGAGGCACATTCCATCTCTGCCGGACTGGATTACCCCGGTATCGGGCCCGAACATGCGTGGCTGTTCGATCAAAAGCGCGTCGATTACGTCTCCGTAACCGATGATGAGGCCATGGAAGCATTCAAGCTCTGCACCAAGCTGGAGGGTATCATTCCCGCGCTGGAGCCTGCCCACGCCTTTGCGCAGGTCATAAAACACGCACCCACCTTGCCCAAAGATCACATTCTAGTAATGAATATGTGCGGGCGCGGCGATAAAGACATCTTCACTGTGGCCGAAAAGCTCGGGGTTAAGCTGTAATGAGCCGCTATGAAGTCAAAGCAGGTCTGGCCGAGGTGGATGAGTTCGATGTGGTCGGTCTCTCCATTGTTACCGATAACACAAAAGCCGCCGAGGATATCAACGCCCTATGGGAGCGTTTTTTCAAGGAAAGCGTCGGCCAATATGTACCGGACAAGGTCAATGACAATATCTACGCTGTCTATAGCGATTATGAGGGCGACCACGAAGCACCATATCGCTTTACCATCGGATACCGCGTCAAAGGCGATATAACGCCCGAAACCATGCGCCGCATCACCGTTCAAGACCAACAATACGTGATTATGAGCGCCGCAGGCGCGCAGCCCAAAGCGCTGATCGAGACATGGGAAGCAATCTGGAGCGGAGATCTGCCGCGCTCCTTCACCACCGATTTCGAGCTATACGGCCCGCGCTTTTTCGAAGACGGGATCAATGAAGTGCTCGTGCATATAGGGATTAAAGACGAATGAGCCGTATCGAAACCACATTTTCCAAGTGCAAATTCGAAGGCCGCAAGGCCTTGATCACTTTTATTACAGCTGGCGATCCTGATAAGGAAACCTCGCTGGAGGTGCTTAAATCCCTGCCCGAAGCAGGGGCGGATATTATTGAGCTGGGCATGCCCTTTGCCGATCCCGGGGCCGATGGGCCCGTGATCCAACTTGCAAACCAACGCGCCCTCAAAAGCGGTGCAAATATGAACCAAACGCTTGATATGGTACGCGCGTTTCGCGGCGAAAACCAAGGCACACCTATCGTTTTGATGGGGTATTTCAACCCGCTGCTGGCGTATGGGCTGGAGCGGTTCACAAATGATGCAAATAATGCTGGCGTGGACGGTTTGATTATTGTCGATCTGCCGCCTGAAGAGGATAAAGAGCTACGCGGGCTTTGCCAAAATAAAGGCCTTGATCTGATCCGCCTGATAACCCCGACCAGTGACGAGGCGCGCTTGCCGATCCTGCTGGAGGGCGTATCGGGCTTTTTGTATTACGTATCCATTACGGGTGTGACGGGCTCGGCTAAACCGGATTTAAACGTCTTGAAGCCTCATATTGATTCCATCCGCAAGCACACCGATCTACCCATTGCCGTTGGCTTTGGCATTAAAACGCCAGAAGATGCAGCGCATATGAGCAAAATTTGTGACGGCGTGGTGGTTGGCTCGACTATCGTTAACACCATTGAGAAGGCCGACAACGGCAATGCGGCAGCAGAGGTTTCCAGCTGCGTCAAGGCTCTGGCCAAAGCGCTTTAGGCTTGACAATACCCCCTAAAACTTGCGAATTTAGCGCCTGCAATAAAAAAAAGAGACCATTATGAATTGGCTAACGAACTTTATACGCCCCCGCATCAATTCCATCGTGCCTTCCAAGGAAGTGCCGGATAATCTGTGGCAGAAATGTCCCTCTTGCGAAGGCATGCTATTCCACCGCGATTTAGAAGAAAGCTCGAAAGTTTGTTACCATTGCGGCCATCATTTGCGCATTACGGTTAAAGAACGCCTGAACATTATGTTCGATAATGGCAAATACGAAAAGATAGAATTGCCAAAGGTCGCGCATGACCCGCTGAAATTCAAAGACCAGAAGAAATATGCCGACCGCCTGCGCGATGCTCAGCATAAAACAGGCCTGAAAGATGCCATGACCATTGCCAAAGGCACCATTGGTTGTCAAAAGGCCGTTATTGCGGCGTTCAATTTTTCTTTCATGGGCGGCTCTATGGGCATGGCCGTTGGCGAGGCGATTGTGAAAGCCGCGGAAGTGGCCGTTAAGGAAAAGGCTGCGCTTATTACCGTGCCGTCATCCGGCGGGGCGCGTATGCAGGAAGGCATGCTCTCTCTGGTGCAGATGCCACGCTCGATTATTGCAGTCGAAATGGTGAAGGAAGCTGGCTTGCCCTATATCGTGTTGCTAACCGACCCGACAACAGGCGGCGTTAGCGCGTCTTTTGCGATGGTCGGTGACATTCATCTGGCCGAGCCGGGCAGCACCATCGGCTTCGCAGGACGCCGCGTGATCGAAGAAACCGTGCGCGAGACCCTGCCCGATGACTTCCAGACCGCCGAATACCTGCTGGATCACGGCATTGTCGATATGGTGGTACAGCGCGGTGATTTGCAAAATACAATCGGGCGCATTCTCGGCCTGTTGATGGACCCGCGTCAAAAGGCTAAAAAGGCCGCATAAACGCAAAAGAAATGGACACGGCTTCATGTATAAGGCCGATCTGAAACACCCCTCAAGCACGCTCCAGCAGAAACTGGAGGCACTCTACGGTTTAAATCGCGGCGCGGCGCTAAAATTATCCTTTCGCCCCTCCTATTTAAACC
>CAXBAL010000200.1:0-4271 GCA_963973475.1 uncultured Micavibrio sp. | reverse complement strand
GTAGGCTATGGCGCGAGCTGGGTTGCAAAAGAAAAAACCGAGCTCGCGACGGTGCAGCTCGGCTACGCCGACGGCTTCAACCGCAGCGCCAGCAACGCCGCCAAACTCTACTGGCAAGGCCATGCCTGCCCTATTGTCGGGCGCGTTTCTATGGATCTCACCATTATCTCGCTGGAGAATATCCCGCCTGACCTGCGCCCCGTTCAAGGCGATATGATCGAAGTCCTCGGCCCCCATCAAAGCGCCGATGATCTGGCACTGGATATGGGTACAATCGGCTATGAAGTGCTCACCAATCTCGGGCGGCGCTATGCGCGGAGTTATAAGGGTTAATTAAAAAGCGGCGTCTATCTCATCGGCAAGCTCATCCGCACGCGGACGGTATTTTTCCTCGAAATCCGCAATCGTCTCCGCGCTCACCATGCGCATTTCTAGGGGCAGGTCGGCATCGGCGAGGGGGGCGTATACGCCATAGACATCAGCAGGCATGCGGAAATCCCACCATTCCTGCGGCAAGAGGTAAAGCGGTAATCCAAGTTTATTGGCCGCGGCCATCATGGCATCATCCAATATCGCGCGGTTTTGTTTATGCTCATCCGTCAGCGCCCTGTAATTGCGGTGCGCGCGGTTGTAGTCTTGATGAGGGTTTTCGGACAAGTGATCAAAATCCGTGCCCATATCCTTCAATTTGCCATCCGCGTCCATCAGCGAAATATCAATCGCCATACCGCGCGGATGCGCGCCGCTACCGGGTGGGGAGAGGAGTCTTGGCTCCTCCATCCACTGCGGGTTGGCTTTGACAATGGGGCTTAGCGCCATTTTCTCTTGGGCATCCGAGGTGCGCAGCCCGTCATAGAGCACAAAAGAAACACCGCTGCGCTGATGCGCGATTTTGGCCGCGAGCAGTACAACTTTTGCCAGATCACGGTGCAGCCAGAGGTGTGCATTGCCCGCATATATCTGCCCGAAAATATTCGGCGCTTCGTCACGCGCATAGGCCAGTTGCACCGATAGCGGAAACTGACCGCTAAAAAGCTCCATCGGCACCAGAGCGTTTTCCTCGATTTTTTTCATGGTTTCTTACCCCTTACCCCCATTTAATACTGGACGAATACGCCGCAATTATTTAATGTCTAGCCTTTATTTAACTCTATGATTTATAAAAGATTGTTCAATGAATTCAACGCCTGAAACCAGTGCCCGCGTCCTTGATGGTCAGAAAACCTCTCTCGGTACAAAAATCATGGATAGTATACAGGCCATTGGTCATACATTTCTATATTTTTTCGAACTGGTTGGCCGCATTAGCGCGTTTGTCGGCAAGGCCGTGGCGCATTGCTTTCTGCCGCCCTATTTCCCTGCGCAAATCATGCGCCAGTTAATTGATATCGGCTATTACTCCCTGCCCGTGGTCGGCATGACCACCTTGTTTACCGGGATGGTGCTGGCGCTGCAGACCTATACCGGATTTACCCGTTTTAATGCGGAAAGCGCAGTGGCCGCTGTTGTCGTGATTTCCATGACGCGGGAGCTGGCACCCGTTCTGGCCGGTTTGATGGTGGCCGGACGTATCGGCGCGGCGATTGCCGCCGAGATTGCCACCATGCGCGTGACCGAACAGATTGATGCGCTGAGCACGCTCTCTGTCAATCCATTCAAATATCTGATAGCGCCGCGCGTTATTGCCGCCACGCTGATGCTGCCTGTTCTTGTTCTGATCGGTGACATTATCGGCGTATTTGGCGGATATGTGGTGGGCGTGCACTCGCTTGGCTTTGGCGCAGGATCCTATATCTCCCAGAGCTGGGACGTATTAGAGCCGATGGACGTTATCTCGGGCCTTGTGAAGGCCGCTGTGTTCGGCTTTATCGTCAGCTGTCTTGGCTGTTATCATGGCTATAATTCGGCGCGAGGAGCGCAGGGCGTGGGCGCGGCGACCACCAATGCGGTTGTATCGTCCTCTATTCTGATCCTTATTTTCAACTATGTCATAACGCAGGTCTTTTTCTCATGAGCCAGTCCCCATCGAAAATTTCCTTAAAAGGTGTGACCAAGTCTTTTGGCAACAAAAAAGTTTTGCAGGGCGTTGATCTGGAGGTTAAGGCAGGAAAATCACTGGTGGTGATCGGCGGATCGGGCACAGGAAAATCGGTCATGCTGAAATGTATATTGGGTTTAATCGCCCCCGATAGTGGCTCAATCCTTATTGATGGCAAAGAAACCGTGCGCGCAAGCTCTCATGATCGTGACGAAATGATGGGGAAATTCGGCATGCTCTTTCAGGGCGCGGCGCTTTTTGATTCCCTGAAAGTATGGGAAAATGTGGCGTTCGGCCTGATACAAGGACGCGGCATGGCCAAAAAGCAGGCGCAGGAAATCGCTATTGAAAAATTGATCGCCGTCGGTTTGCGCCCCGAGGTCGGCAATCTGTATCCGGCAGAATTATCAGGTGGCATGCAAAAACGCGTAGGTCTAGCGCGCGCTATTGCCGCCAATCCCGAAATTCTGTTCTTTGATGAGCCGACCACCGGCCTTGATCCAATCATGGCCGATGTCATCAATGATCTTATTACCGATAGCGTGAAAAAACTGGGCGCAACGGCACTGTCTATCACGCATGACATGGGCTCTGTACGCAAAATCGCCGATGAAGTGGCAATGATCCATGACGGGAAAATTGTATGGCAAGGCCCGATAGAAAAACTGGATAATTCAGATAACGGCTATGTTGACCAATTTATCAATGGCCGCGCCACAGGACCAATAACAAAACATGGCAGCCACACTGTTCAAAAACAAAAAGCGTCATAATTTTGCTATAATTGATTTTTAGGCTTAAAAGCTCTATTTCATTTATTAAAGCTCGTAAGAAAAGAACACCCAAGCAATGCGTTACATCTGGTATGGATTTTTAGGACTGGTCTCGCTCGGCCTTATCGGCCTTGTCGTTGGGATTGCCGCTGTTATTTTCGGGCTTAGCCATTTCTCCAAAGATTTGCCGGATTATTCCCAGCTGCAAAATTACGAACCCGCCATTGTGACCCGCATTTATGCCGGTGACGGGCGCTTGATGGCCGAATTTTCCAAAGAAAAACGCGTCTTTGTCTCTATTGAAAACATTCCCGAACTGGTAAAAAATGCCTTTATCGCGACCGAAGATCAGAATTTTTACGACCATGACGGCGTTGATTATAAAGCGATTGCCCGCGCCGTAATTACCAATATTAAAAACCTCAGCACAGGCCAGCGCCCCGAAGGCGCCTCGACCATCACCCAGCAGGTGGCAAAAAACTTCCTCCTGACGAACGAAGTCAAGTTAGAGCGTAAAATCCGCGAAGCCATTTTGGCACGCCGCATGGAAAAGGTATTCACCAAAGACCAAATTTTAGAATTATACCTGAACGAGATTTATATGGGCGGCGGCACATACGGCGTGGCCTCGGCGGCGCTGTATTATTTCGATAAGTCGCTGGAAGAGCTTGACGTTGCCGAGGCCGCCTTCCTTGGTGCCTTGCCCAAAGCGCCGAATAACTATCACCCGATCCGCAAAACCAAAGCCGCGACAGAGCGCCGCAACCTTGTGATACGCCGCATGCTTGATGAGGGCTATATCACCCGCGCGCAAGCCGAGCTTGCTACGGCTAAGCCACTGCTTGTGGTTCAGCGCGATGAAGAAAAAATGGTGCGCGCGCCCTATTTCGCCGAAGAAGTTCGCCGCGAACTTGCCGAGGCCTATGACGAAACAGGCCTGTATGAAGGCGGTTTGGCCGTGCGGAGCTCAATTGATCCGAAGCTGCAATCCATCGCGCAGGAAGCCTTACGCAATGGCTTGATCGCCTATGACCGTCGCCACGGCTACCGCGGGCCATTTACAGCCTTAAAAACCATGGCCGATTGGCGCGAACAGTTGCGCAATATCGACATCCCGACCGATGTCATCGACAAATGGGATCTGGCAGTCGTGATCGGTATTGATGCCAATGAGGCCAAGCTGGGTTTTGTCGATAAACCGCAAGGCGTCCTGAAGCTCGAAAACGCCAAATGGGCGCGCAAATATCTAAATGAGGGCTATGCTCAAGGCCCAGAGATCACTGCCATGACCGATTTATTCAAGGAAGGTGATGTCATTATCGTGGAGGCCTTGAATAAGGATGAAGAGGGCGAAAGCACGCAATATGAATTGCAACAAGTCCCCGATGTACAAGGCTCCATCATCGCTATGGACCCTCATACAGGCCGCGTGCTGGCCATGCAGGGCGGGTGGTCGTATG
>CAXBAL010000199.1:0-4303 GCA_963973475.1 uncultured Micavibrio sp. | reverse complement strand
TTAGTTCGTAAGGCCTGTTATGTTCGGGCATGAGCATTGAGATTTTTTGCTTATGCTCTTCGTCAAGCTCCAGTAATAAAAATTTTTCTAGTCCGTTTATAACAACCGCAACCCATACATGACCCGCGGTATAAGGAAAATAAGGGGCTTCGAGCGCCCCCTTGCCGGGAAAATGAGAAGCCAGATAAGATTTACCATCTTTCTCGATAATCTGTCCCATAAACGTGGTGTAAATTTTTAGTATTTCCCGTGGCGGATCGTAGGTACCGAGGCCATATTGCAAGCGTAACTTTTCTTGAGTAATAATCTCTTCAGAGATCTGATCATGATCTTTGTCGGGGTTGAGAGCGGCAAGTGCCCATTTGTCAAAGTCCGGTTCCAGACCGGAAAGTTTATAGAAAGCAAGAACGGCCTTTTCAGAGCTGGATATATTCTTTTTTTGTGCAAAAGCAGGCGTCGCAATGCAGCCCATAAGGAGAAGGCATAAAAGAATTTTATTTGCTCTGGCGCAGGCATGGCTCATATCGTTATCATAGCGCTAAATATTTAAGGTCGGGTTTATAAAAAATAACTAAAGGTTATATTTGTATGGGACAGGATGACGATAATCCGCAAGGTGATAACGATCAATCCTTATGGGAGCGTTATACCGCCGATATTAACAAAATCGGCCCCGCCAATGTTGCGCGGGATGATATAAAGCGTGCTACAGGACTGCGCTCTAAAGCGTCCGAGATCAAAGATGCAGATAATGAACAAAATGACGTGCCATTTATGCAGGTACTGGAAGATTTTGTCCCTGAGATGAAGCCTGCGTACTCTGTTGAGAGATCTGGCGGTGCATCTGCGCAGATTGATAAGCGCACGGCCATGCGTTTGAAACGCGGGCAAATGCCCATAGATGCGCGTATTGATTTACATGGTCTCTATCAACGCGATGCCAAATCCCGCCTTCTGGGGTTTATTGCACAATCATTCGGGCGCGGGGATCGCTGTCTACTTGTGATAACCGGCAAAGGGAAGCTGGTATTCGAGGGCGATACGCCTGAAAACAATGCACCCGGCGTTATAAAGCGAAATTTCAAATCATGGCTCGCCGAGGAGCCCTACGCGTCCATGATTCTAAAAATCGAAAAGGCGCAGATCAAAGATGGCGGCGAAGGGGCGTATTATATATTGTTGCGCCGAAACCGTTAGCGCAGCTCGACAGTGAAGATTTCACTCTCTTCCTTAACGCCTGCGCGAACAACATTTACCGTACCTGTATATTGACCCGGCGGCATTGATTTTCCGGCAAGTGTACGTCCAGTGTAATAGTATTGGCGCGCGCGGGTTTTGTTTTGTGTAATCTCTTGATTGGCAAAAACGCGTCCCACAGGGTCTGTAATGGTGAGGGTAATTTTATCGCCTTCCCTGAGGCCGTAAAATGCACCCCACAGTACCAGCGCCTTATCATTCACGCCCAGCGTTTCAGGATTACGATCACCTTCTTCGATAGCTTTGAAATTCGGCGTTGCTGCGCGAAAGCCGCCGTCATAGAGTGAAAACTGTTCATAATTTATGGTGTCTGTGTCCGCCCAAAGGGCGCCTTTATTCAGGCCGCAGCCCTCTTGATTGGTCATGCCGGTATACGGGTCAATGACGCCGTTTTCCCAGACAATGCCGAAATGCAAATGCGGGAATTCGGCCATACCGGATTGACCGATTTCTCCGATTTTGTCGCCAGCAGAGACTTTGTCACCCACTTTCACTCCGATGCTGCCTTGTTTCATGTGGCAATAAATCGTTTTTAATGCCGCGCCATGGTCTATAAAGACGCCGTTTCCGCATTCTTTGCGGTTGGCTTTTAGTTTGGCAATTTGCGTCTCGGATTTTGGTGTATCGTCTTCGCTGTCTCGCAGGCGCTCCACCACGCCGTCACGGGCGGCCAGAACGGCAACGCCGCCGCGCATAACCTCGCGGTTTTTCAAGGCGAAATCAGTACCTTTATGCCCGTCATAACTGCGCGGGCCGCAGGTGAAATCTTCTGCTTTGCCTTCTTCCGGGTTCACATCGACATAATTTGCGGGCCAGCAATCTTGTCCAAGTTCGCAATCTACGGGTAAAATAAAGTTTGGTTTATCCTGCGCGTAAGCAGCTTTGCCGTGGGGGGCAAGAGCCGATATGAGGGCAATTAATGCGACTAAAAATATTGACATAATAAATACGTTCCTTTATAACACCCCATCATTCATAATTAAGGTGTAAAAAGCAAGTCATGCGGCGCGTACGGGCATTGGATAAGATGACAGGGGAGTTTATAAAGGAACTTCGCGCGGATGAGCTTAGCCCGCCCTCGCGTTATGCTTATCAATATAGCTGTCTGGATAGTGGGTGCGGTCAATCATACCATTGGCGCAAATCATATCGTATGGATGGAAATAAAGTGCAGGTGCCCGCAACATTTGTCGAGAACCATAAATCCGAGCACCGCAGTGGATGCCGCTATGATTTCATGAAAATTGTGGGCCGCAACCACGATGTTGCGTTCTTTCAGAATGAAGCCTTTCATCTGCGTATCAATTTTCCGTTAGGCGGCCATTATAGTGATGTTAATGTTCCCACGGTAAATATGGTCAGGGAATATGCGGAGGCGGCGCATGGCCGTGATAAACTATCCGTACCCGGTTTACCGTCCATGGGGCTAGTGGTGCAGTTTCTCGAGAAGGAATTTGGCTCCGTCGAGGCAACGCAAACCGATATTCTAAAACTGCATTATCAGGGGTTGGATTATGATTGGCGCGATATATACGCGGCCAGCGATTGTTACGAGAATATAGTGAACGTGCCGCAAGACGCGGTGAGTAAGTTGACGCAAAGCAGATTGGCCGTGGTGAAAATCATCGCCGAGGCCGAGAAGAGTCAGAAGGGTAAACGCCGCTTTTTATGCGAGCCGCAAGACGCAAAAGTATCGGGACGTACGTTAAGCGTACAGCCCAGCCTTGTCTGTGCCAATGATGATATTGCAACGATATTTAACGAGATTATTGAGCGCGACCAGCCTGTATTGGTTGCGGCGCGTCCGTTCACAGGAAACCTATCACGCGGCGGACAATTTGTCCCGCGCAAGACCTATCCGGTGGCGCTATATGTTGCAGATAGTACTCAATTTGCGCTTGTTTCACAATCATATTGGCGCCGCCGCCCGGGCTTGCAGCTCGGCCTTGATTTCGGTGATGGCGGGCCTGCTTAATTAAATTAAGGCACTCATTTCGTCAATGCATTGCTGTAGCATAAGGATTGAAGAGCGCACTTAAAACGCCGATGGATAGGGGCGTAGCCTTTGAGGCTGACAAGATAGTTTTCGGTGTGGCTCCCACTGACATAAGTCTTTCGACCTAACGCAGCTGGACTAAATCCAACAGGGCTTGCAGGTAAAGCTATAGTACGGAAGCTCGGTTTACAGAATAAACTTGCTGAGATCGGTAGATTTGAGGAGGTCGCCAACGTTTTCACGCACGGTATCGGCCGTGATGGTGATGGTTTCGCCGCCGCGGTCGCTGGCGGTGAAACTCAGTTCTTCCAGTAGTTTCTCCATAACGGTGTGTAACCGTCGCGCACCGATATTTTCGACCTGTTCATTAATCGAGAAAGAAAGCTTGGCAATTTCATCTATTGCTTCTTCCTCGAACTTCAGCGTGACGTCTTCGGTGCCGATAAGGGCGATATATTGTTTAATCAGGCTGGCTTCGGTGTCCTTCAGGATCAGTTTGAAATCTTCCTCGGTCAAGGCGCGTAATTCCACGCGGATAGGCAGGCGGCCTTGTAACTCGGCCAACAAATCGGACGGCTTGGCGTAATGGAATGCCCCGCTGGCGATGAAGAGAATATGGTCGGTTTTAATTGTGCCGTGTTTGGTGGTTACGGTCGTGCCCTCGATCAGGGGCAATAAGTCTCGCTGTACGCCTTCGCGGGAGACATCGCCGCCGCGTACGTCTTGGCGGGCGGCAATTTTGTCAATCTCGTCCAGAAAGACGATGCCGTTTTCCTGTACCAGCTCTAAGGCTTGAGAGATCATTTTGTCTTCATCGAGCAGCTTGTCTGATTCTTCTTCAACCAGCACTTCATAACTGTCGGCAACGCTCATTTTCTTTTTCTTTTTGCGTTCGCCAAAGGCTTTGCCGAACATGTCGCTGACATTGATCATGGACATGGACGCGCCGGGCATGCCGGGAATATCCATCATGCCGCCCATCGGGTTGGCATTATCAAGAACCTAGATTTCAATTTCGCGGTCGTTGAGTTCGCCTTTGCGGAGCTTTTC
>CAXBAL010000198.1:0-4372 GCA_963973475.1 uncultured Micavibrio sp. | reverse complement strand
CCAACGCTACAGGTGTATCTACCATGTGCCGTTTTTTATTTCCTTATAAATTTTTAGGAAATTCTTATATTCACCATCGGTTTTACAGGTTCCAGCGAATACCGCACCAATGGTCATCAAGATCGACTTCGTCTTAGAAATACCGCGCGGCCACAAACGATCAACACACCCGGTAGCCTTGCGTACATGGTCTTAATGTATGCGGGGAAGCTTAATGTTCATAACCAAACAATAATGGTATGATGACCTTTGCAACGCATTGTTCGAACGATGTGAAGACGCTGAAAAATGCAATGATAACAATACTTTACTTGTGTAGAAACTCACTGGAAATCTTCAAAAGTTCGAAAACGCACATAAAACGACAATTGTTAAAAACACTCTTTTCGAACTTTGAATTACACGGGGGTAACGTACGCTCATCAATGGTTACACCACTGTCTTTGATGCTGAAAAAGCGTGAATGTCTTGAATGGCAGGGGGCGTAGTCGGATGATAATTGTTCTCTTTTAAAATTAAAAAAAGACCCGATAAATTCATAAAACAGTGATAAACGCCAGGTATGTAAAAAAATAGTTTGAAAGCAGCAGAGAAAAGATCAAATACAGTTTCAGTATCTGATAACATCACCTTGCCATGATCGACTATCTGTCCAACTTGTGCTGGCAGGTTACAATGAAAGGTTGGCATGAATGCGTGATATACCTAGAAGCTACGATTTAAGCTAAAATAGAAGCGCGGGTCATCATCGCCTTGAGTTTCCACATCGCGGTTCAACGGAAACGCTACAGAAACGCCGGCATTGGTATCATGCATAAATTCAGCGCGAACACCAAAGCCCGCCGAGGTAGCGGTATCGGTTTTTGTGGCTGATGTGGTGGCATCTTTATTCCAGACGCGGCCTGAATCAAGGAAAGTGAAGAGCTGATAGTCCTGAACCATATCCCACTGATAAGGTCTGTTCCATTGCAGCTCGGCCTTGCCGGCAATCCCTTCATCCCCGATAATCTCTGACGGATCATAGGCGCGCCCGATATCGGTGCCGCCAACGCCAAACTCTTCGGAGCTGAGGAGGGCGGCATTCGCCCACTGGCCACGGGCTTTCAGCAGCAGATTGATATTGTCGGTTAAACCCTGTAAGCGCTGGATCTCGGCATTTAACTTGGTAAATTGTGGGTCACCGAAAGTGCGGGAGATATTAATGTCACCCTTTTCCGTGGCGCCAAATACATTGAGCCCTTGTGACAGCTCCAGATTAATCGAGTTCACACCGACCTTCCAGAATGTGTCCAGAAATTCATAGGTTGTTCCGGCCCGTACGGCGCGAATGCGGTCTTCACGGGTCGGCTCCAGATTGTTCTTGCTGGTAACATCGCGCCAATCAAGCATCGTATAGGCATATAGATTCTGTTCGCGTGAGCGCACAAAGGGATGCGTAATTCTGGCGGTAAAGTTACGCGACTGGCCTTTGACATCAAATTCTTCCAGTGTGTAGCCGGGTTCCGTAGCCGTTTGGCTATACCCAAAATCAACCTTTGTGCCGAGGCGGTTTACCGGCATTTCGTAACCGAGGAAACCATAAAGCAATTCGCCGCCAAATGGCGCGGCAGCAACCTGTCCAGTGATGCGTTCATTCCAACCGAAATAGGAATTCACAGATACCGCGCCAATGCCCTGAATGGGGCCTAAATAACGGCTGCCGTGATTATCAACAGACCAGAAAGCGTCATAAGAATCGCGCTCTACGATTATGCGGAGCGTCGCGGCGCCTGTTGTAGTTTCCGAGGCGCCTAGCACAGAGCGCGCGCTCAAACCAGGCAGATCATTGATAAGAAGTAGATAGCGTTCAAGCTCCTGTGCATTTAAGGCGCCGCCGGTTTCGATGCCACCTGCATACGAACGTATGAGACCCATTTCGGATTCTTTTACATTGGTTCCGGCTTCAACGCTCACGCTCTCGAGATAGCCTTCCAGAACGCTGAGCTTGGCTGTTCCGCCATCAATAGTTTGCGGAGGAACATAGACTTGGGTAAGGATATAGCCGTCATTACGGTATTTCTGCGTCAGGCGCGTTGCGATGCGGTAGAGGTCATCCAGACAAATTTCGGTGCCAAGCCGGCTTGCATACAATGGTCTTAATGATTGTTCGTTATAGGCGCTGATGCCATCTATTTCGAGATTATCGAGGACAAAGCAGAGCTCCTCGGCGCCTTCGGGTACGTCTTGCAGGATAATGTCACTGACTTCAACAGAAGGAGAAACGGTAGTGTCAAGGTCTCTTGTCTCGAACCGCTCTTCCACGCGTCCCGCATTGGCCTGGCCTTGTGCCGAGTCCTGAAGGTTTTGCGGAAGCTGGGCCAGCGCATCGCTGAGCGGCATCAACGCCAGTGCAGTGGTGAGCAAAGCATAGTGACGGAAATTTTTGCATATAAATTCTGGGCGCAAAGACATTGTAATATCCTGATAAAGAATTGAGTTTGTTTATGGGTTATAAACTTTGATACGAAAACTGCAATGAAAAATTCATATAATTAGACGCTGTGACTATAATATACGCACTTCCTCTATAATTCCACCAAGTAATTGTAATTCTTATAATTTTTTATTAGGCATAACTAAATTACTAAAAAACGCCTATGGGCGCAGATCTTCAGCTTTTTCAATTTAAACGCGAAAAAATAGTATTAAAATTTCCTTAATTTTTGTTGTCAGAATTTTTTATATATGCCATAAATCTTTTTCCATATTTTCATGCAAATTATTTTGCAGACAGATGTATATGGTATTGAAATTACCAGCAGATACGATATAACTCGGCTGATAATTTTTAAAAAAACTTTATAGAACAATTTTGTAAACGACGCTTTCAGCAAACGAGGATCTAATGACCCACTCCGTAAAAACAAATTCTGCCCGCACGCAAACCGCCAGATTCGGCCGCTTTATGATTACCAGCGCCCTGACGGCGGCGACATTGGTTGCATATTCTGCTCAGGCGCAGGCAGATGGACCTTGGACAGAGTGGGATACACAGAATAACTTTTCGCATACATCCGATGGTACAAATACAACCATCACGACAAGTGCCGACCGCGCCGGTGGTAATTCCCCCGATCTGGACATTGATGCGCATGAAAGCGTAAGAGTAAATCAGGTTTCCAGCGATGCCCTTTTCTATGGCCGCGCCGCCGATGATGCCGATCCGACACAAATTCTGGGTTCTCTTTCATCCAACGGCCGTTTGCTGATTATCGACCGCAACGGCGTCTTCTTCGGTGCAGGATCGCAAGTTGATGCCGCTGGTATTATCACGACAACAGGTGATATCTCAGATGATCAGATCAATAATAATGAATTTGGTAAATACACGATCGAGAATTTGAATGGAACAGGCTCAATCGAGCTAAACGGTCAAATTACCGTTGCGGAGGCCGGTCTGGCTGGCTTTGTTTCTCCGGTCGTTAAGAATAATGGGGTGATTAATGCCAAGCTAGGTAAGGTAGCTTTTGCCTCTGGCGAAAAAGTCACATTGGATCTGTATGGTGACAAACTGGTTGAGATCGAAGTAGCCGGTGATGGCGCCGATGCTCTGCTGGAAAATACAGGTACAATCTCTGCCGAAGGTGGCCACATTCAAATGACCGCGGCCTCTGCGAAGCAAGCCGTTGATAATATCATTAATGTTGAAGGTGTGGTAACGGCTTCTTCCGCGACAAGACAAGGTGGAAAAATTGTTCTTGGCGGTGCTGATTCCGGCACAGTTAAAGTGGCTGGTAAACTGGATGCCTCCGGTACAAAGGGCGGTAGCATCGCGGTCACAGGCAAGAATGTTCATGTCACACAAACAGCAGAGCTTAGCGCCGATGCCGGTGAGAATGGCGATGGCGGCGAGATCTATATGATTGGCGAGAATAGCGCAATGCTGCAAGGATCCGTAACTGCGCGCGGTGGTTCACAAACTGGTAATGGCGGTTTTGTTGAGCTTTCCAGTGACAATGAATATGGTATTGCCGGTGCTAAGGTTGATACAACGGCCGCCAATGGCGAGACAGGTATATTCTTGATTGATCCACGTGATCTTGAGCTACGTATCGGTACACGCAGTGGACTTGATATCTGGAATATATATGAATCCGATATCGAGCTTTTAAGCTGGGCGACTGACATTGAATTAAATGCACGCCGTAACTTTACAGTCAGTGAGCAAGTTTATGGAAGCTCTGACGGTATCATTACGATTAATAACGGCAATAACCTGAATATTTGGACGCAGAATTCTCCTTATAGTTATACTATTCCACGTTTATTCAGACCCGAAATAACAGTTAATGAAACAGATAACAGTGGTTCGATTGATTTAACCGGCAATACG
>CAXBAL010000197.1:0-4395 GCA_963973475.1 uncultured Micavibrio sp. | reverse complement strand
ATTGGTCGACTCCCAGAGCAAAGGGGCGGAACTGGGTGCATACGGCACCGAAATCAAAGACGTGCTGATTGGGGTGAAAGCTCTCACGCGCGCAGGCGATATGAAGCGCTATACGGCGGCTGATCTGCACATGTCTTATCGCCACAGTGTTATCCCCGAAGGCGCCACCCTCATCGGCGCAATCTTAAAAGGCGTGGCCGAGGATTACGAAACTGTCAAAGAGCGCATGAACGACATCAAAGCCAAGCGCAACGACACCCAGCCCATCCGCGAAAAAACAGGCGGCTCCACCTTCGCCAACCCTTCGGTGCCGGAGCTCCGCATCACAGGCCTGCCAGATGATACCAAAGCCTGGCAAGTGGTGGAAAAAGTCGGCGGGCGCGGTCTAAAGCGCGGCGGCGCGCAAATCTCGGAAAAGCACTGCAATTTCATGATCAATACAGGGGGTGCCACCGCCGCCGATCTGGAGGGCTTAGGCGATGAGATTATCGCCCGCGCCTACAAAGAGTTCGGGCTGAAATTACGCTGGGAAATCAAGCGGATAGGTGGTTCTTAAAGCTTCGGTAAGCGCTCGTAAACATCGGGCAAATCGTTTTCGATCAGAATGACATCATCGTCTTGGCGGTTATCCTGAACCCATTCTTGGGCTTGGGAAAAACTTTCCATTTCATAGAGCGTTTGATCGGCGCGTTTGTTCTCGTTAAATCCCGCGATAAAACTGGGAATTCTCCCTGACTGAATAACAATCGCAATATCGCAACTCTGCGCGGTAACAACGCCGATTTGCTTGTGCACTTCCTCGTGCGCAGAACCAAGCTCGACCATTCCGGGCGTAATCAGGATTTTGCGTTTCTTGTTACCAAGCTGGAATAATAAATCCAGCGCCGAGCGGAAACCGAGCGGGTTGGAATTATACGCATCATCAATCAAAACCGTTTTGCCGAGCTTTTTAACCTCCAAACGGTGCGGAATTTGCGGTGTGGTTTTCAAGGCCTGTCCAACGGTTTCCGGATCAAGGCCGAGCTGGCAAGCGGTCACAAAGGCCAGTGCAACATTATCGGCATGATGCAAACCGAAGAGCGGTGCTTCGATGGCAAATATCTCGTCATTCCAATGCAGGCGGAAGGTTAGGCCTTCAAGGGTTTGTTCGGCGCGTTCGATTTTATAGGTGCAATCATCATCCTGACCAACGATAATGAAAGAGCCCGAATTCGCCTCTTTAATATCTTTGGTGTAATCAAAGCGCAGGGTTTTTTCATGCACAATAACCTTGCCTTCGCGCGCCAGCGTGGCATTGGCCAGCTCGAACTTGGCTTCGGCAACAGTCTCCAGTGATTTAAAGCGCTCGTAATGCGCATGGCCAATCGCCGTGATCACGCCGATATCAGGCGGGCAGAGTTTGCATAAACGCTCAATTGAACCTGGGCCGTAAGCACCCATTTCCGCGATGAAAAAGCGGTGCGTTTCGTCCAGCTGTTCGCGAATAATGCGCGTAATTCCCATCGGCGTGTTGACGCTTCCGGGTGTCATTAAGGTCGGCGCGTGGCTGCTGAGGATATGGCCTAAAATGTGCTTTACTGAGGTTTTGCCGTAAGAACCTGTAATGCCGATTACCGTGGGCGATAAGCTATTCAGTTTACTATAGGCTTCGTTCCAGTATTTCTTCTGGGTCATGTCTTCGTATGGCCTTAGTAGCGCGTTGGCGATTACGAGCGTGAAGGGCACAAATTGCACCAGTAAAATCCAGATCCACGGCAAATGGATAAACAGCACAAACACCGAAGGAATAAGGCCGATAACGAGGGCCAGCGTATAGATACGCTTCGCGCGCGCGGTCATGGCCAGTTTCTTCTTCGAATCCTTGCGCGGATCGGCCTCGAGATAGCTGATGCCGACAAAAGCGATAAACACGAGCAGGGAAATCAGAAAGCTGAATTGCCCCAAAAAGAACCAGCCAATTCCGGCAAGCGCCAAAATTGCGGTGAGTTTCTTGTCGTAAATTTTGTTCAACACCATCCATTTAATGAATCGCGCGCCGTCATATTCTTCCTGCTGGAAAGCATGCAGATAGGTCAGCAAACGTTTGGCGATAAAACCGGCAAAGGCGACAATGACAAGGATGGCGATTAAAATTTCGGCGTTCATAGTATTTTGTTATTCCGCTTGTGTTGATTTGAGAGTGTTTATAAAGCCTTGGAGCAAATTTGCAACCTGATGGCGACCTGATCCCAAGACGCTGTAATGATCCAGGCCTGATAAAATGTGAAGGGTGGAATTTTTAATAAGCGTATTATAACGCTTGCCGAATTCGGGCGGAGTTTCGCTGTCATTCTCGCCGTATATCAGAAGTGTTGGCGCGTTAATTTTTGCTGCCTCGGCGCTTAAATCTTCGGATATGACCTTTAAGAATATATCGCGCATTTCGCCTGCGCTTTTGTAATCGCTGCTGCCGAATTTGGATTGCAGCCAGTCTTGCGACAGGCCAAGCGGGATGAGTTTTTTTAGAAATTTATAGAGCGCAATCCGCGCTTTGAAATACAGAGACTTGAGCGGCGAGCGCTTGCGTTTTAATCCTGCACCTGCAATCAACACCAAACCCTTGATCAACTCAGGATAGCGGCTAGCGAGTTGCACGCCAACGCGCCCGCCAAAAGAATGGCCGATCCAGATAATGGGCGCTTGGCCGCTTTGCTTGATATGCGTAGCAATGGCATCGGCATAATCGTCGGTGCTCCAGCTCTCTTGCGGTCTCTTTGATCGCCCGAAGCCGGGAAAATCTAGCGCGGTATGCGCGCCGAACGCTTGCAACGATTGCACCATCGGCATAAAGGCCTTGTGATCCTGTCCCCAGCCGTGACCCCAATATAATATGGGGCTTGCCTGTTCGTTCACGCTTTCAAAAAAATGGTCTACGTTATTTGCTGTGAAAGATTGCAAGGGTTTTACTTTCCAAAGTGGGGGCATTCATGGTTAAATCATATATCACTTCATGGGTTCGCGCTTCGCCGAACTTGTTACATCATAGAATTATGCTCAAAAAATGACAGATAAAAAGACAATAGCAGTATTTTTTGGCGGCAGATCGCCCGAACATGACGTTAGCGTGGTTAGCGGCCTGCAAGCCCTGCAAGCCATTGACGGCACAAAGTATAACGCCTTTCCGGTTTACATCACCACCGAAGGCGCGTGGTATACAGGCGATGCGCTGCGGGAGCGGAAAAATTACCTGCCTGATCGCACGATGCTGGCCTCTTTAACCGAGGTGACATTGGATGTGAGTGCGAATGGCCCGCCGAAAGGGCGTTTGGTACCGAAGAAAAAAGCGCTGTTTGGCGGCGTAAAGCTGATCGAATTCGATGTGGCTATTCCGGCCTTTCATGGTCCGTTTGGCGAGGATGGGAATATCCAAGGCCTGTTCGAAACCGCCAAAACGCCTTACACGGGCATGCGCACGCTTGCCTCTGCTGTGACGATGGATAAGGGTTTGTCCAAGCGCCTGATGCAATCGCTCGGCATTCCGACATTGCCCTTTGCGATTTTGCGCCGCGCGGATCAAGGCTATAGCTTGCCTGTTGAAGAGATTGAAGCGCAGCTTCAAGATTTGAAATATCCGGTCTGCCTGAAACCATGTCATCTTGGTAGCTCGATCGGTGTAGCGAAATGCAAAACCGCGCAGGACGTCAGCGCGTGCTTGCCTGCGATCTTCAAATATGACAGCGCGGCTATTGTCGAGCCATTCGTCGAAAACCTGATCGAATATAATGTGGCCGTCGCGCATATGAATGGCGGGGTTGTGACCTCGGCTTTGGAGCGCCCGAAAAATACCGAAGAGCTGCTTGATTTTAAACAGAAATACCTATCAGGCGGTGACAACAAAACAGGGCAGAAAAGCCCCGGTCAGGCCAGTGAGGGCATGCTCTCGCTCACCCGCGAGATTAACCCGACATTACCCGATGGGCGCGAGGCGGATATCCGGAATTGGGCGGATACTTTCTACAGCGCGATTGACGGCACGGGCGCGCCGCGCATTGATTTTATAGGTAATGAAAAATCCGGCGAGATATGGATGAACGAGATTAATCCTTGTCCCGGCTCTTTCGGCTATTTCCTCTGGGAAGCCGCGAAAGAGCCTGTGTTGTTTACCAATCTTCTCACGCATTTGATTGAAGAGGCGCTTGGTTATACCCGCAAAATGGCGATGCCTGCCGATCCGGTTCCGATGGATGCGCGTCTGCATAAGAGGCCGACATGATCACCATCGGCAAAAAACGCAAAGGCGCGCGCCGCAATCCGAATTACAAACGCCCGACAAAACGCTGGGATTTCTTTGTGCTGTGGTTGCGCCGTTTCGGCTTTGCGCTGGGCGCGTTTGTATTTGATGTCTGGGCGGGCGCG
>CAXBAL010000196.1:0-4417 GCA_963973475.1 uncultured Micavibrio sp. | reverse complement strand
CAATATATTTTTCCCCGCAAAGGGATGAAAAACGCTGTTGCATTTTGCGCCCAACCTCTCTATAAGCGTGAGTTATAATAATTTTTTTGTAAAAATAAGAACCCTGAAGGATATCTAAATGGCACGCGTAACCGTTGAAGATTGCATTGATAAAGTCACAAACCGTTTTGAGTTGGTCATGGTCGCCGCCCAGCGCGCCCGCAAGATCGGCTCCGGCGCGTCTTTGCTCGTTGAGCGCGATGATGACAAAAACCCGGTTATCGCCCTGCGCGAAATCGCCGGTGAAAAAGTCGCTGTTTCCGATCTGAAAGAAGAACTGACAAAATCGCACCAGCGCGTTATCGCCTATGACGATGAAGACACAGACATCGACCTGATGGACGGTGAAGAAGAATGGAACGCCATGGCCGCACAGCCAAAAGAAGAAGGCATCTATTCCGATGAGGAAGTCAGCGAAGACGATGATTCCGAGCCATCTTTATCCGATCTGGCCGGCGCATAATTAAACGCCGCACTATGAATTCAAAAGACCGCCCCGTAAGGGCGGTTTTTTCATGTGCGCACGCGGCTTTTCACTAATGCTTTAGCGCAAAAAACGTGATAAATTCATTCCCTTATGAGTTTTGATCCGACAAAGAGCGCCGATCTGGTTGACCAGATTAAAATCTACATCCCCGACCTTGATCCGGGCGCTGTCGTGAGCGCGTTTGATTTCGCCAAAAAAATGCATGAGGGCCAGACCCGCTCCAGCGGCGAGCCTTACTACACCCACCCTGTCGAGGTCGCCTCCATCCTTGCCAGCATGAAAATGGATATCGGCACAATTATCACCGCCATCTTGCACGACACGCTGGAAGATACCGAGGCCACCTATGAACAACTCTCGAAAATGTTCGGCAAGGACATTGCCGATTTGGTCAACGGCGTTTCCAAGCTAACACGGATCGAAAGCCAAACCGTCGAGGGCAAACAGGCCGAGAATTTCCGCAAACTCTTGCTGGCCATGAGCGAGGACATCCGCGTTCTCATAGTTAAGCTCGCCGACCGCCTGCACAATATGCGCACGCTGGACGGCATTTCAAAGCCCGAAAAACGCCGCCGCATTGCGCTGGAAACGCTCGAGATTTACTCCCCGCTGGCCGAGCGTATCGGCGTACATAAAATCAAAGAAGAACTGGAAGACCGCGCCTTTGCCGAGATCCAGCCCGAAGCGCGCGAGAGCATTGCTAACCGCCTGTCTTTCCTGCGTCAGGAAGGCTCCTCCGTTGTCGATCACATTTTAGACGAGCTTCGCGGCCTAATGAGCGAGTCCGGCATAGAGGCCGACATTACTGGCCGCGAAAAAACGCGCTATTCGATCTGGAAGAAAATGCAGCGCAAGAACGTGGCGTTCGAGCAGCTCTCCGACATAATGGCCTTTCGCATTGTGGTTGATGATATGTCCGAATGTTATCACGCACTTGGCGTGCTACACAGCAAATACCCCAGCGTACCGGGGCGTTTCAAGGATTATATCTCTACGCCCAAACCCAACGGCTACCGCTCCATTCACACCACCGTAATGGGCCCATCACGCCAGCGCATCGAAATTCAAATCCGCACGCTCGAGATGCATGCCGAGGCCGATCTCGGCGTCGCCGCGCATTGGGCGTATAAAGACGGCAAAATGCCGAGCCTGAAAGACGCCAAGAAATACCGCTGGCTGCGCGAGCTACTGGAAATTCTGGAACAGGAACAAAGACCGGAAGATTTCTGGGAAAATACCAAGCTCGAGTTATTTCAGGATCAAGTTTTCGTTTTCACCCCTAAAGGCGATTTGATCGAGCTGCCCAACGGTGCCACGCCGATTGATTTTGCCTATGCCATTCACTCGGCTGTGGGGGATAAATGCGTGGGCGCCAAGGTCAATGGACGCATTGCCCCGCTGAACTCCAAGCTCGGTAATGGGGATCAGATCGAGGTCATTACCGCCAAGACTCAAACGCCCTCCCCCACATGGGAGCGTTTCGTGGTCACCGGAAAGGCGCGCTCGCATATCCGCAAATTTATTCGCCTACAACAACGCAGCGAATATGCCGCGCTCGGTAAGGCCATGCTGCAAAAGGTCTTCCGCCAAGAAGGCTACGAGTTCACCGAAAAGGCCGTTGGCGGCGTGCTCAAACAGTATAAGGCCGAGGATAATGACGACGTCTACGCCGCTATCGGCTCGGGTAATGCCGTGGCGCGCGATGTGTTTAAGGCCATCTTCCCTGCTCATAAAACCGCCGTGGCCAAACGTCCATCTTCGGATATGGACAAGGCCGTTATGGTGCGCCCCGCCAGCGGATCGGACGCGCCGATGCCGATCAAAGGCCTCATACCCGGCATGGCGGTGCATATGGCGCGCTGTTGTCACCCGCTTCCCGGCGACCGCATTGTCGGCATTGTTACCACGGGTAAGGGCGTGACTGTGCACACGATTGATTGTGAAACACTGGAAAGCTTCGCCGACACGCCGGAGCGCTGGCTGGATGTCTCATGGGGCGAAGGGCCGGACTCGCCGGAAAGCCATATTGGCCGCTTGAATATCGTCATCCAGAACGAACCCGGCTCGCTCGGCACGCTCTCTACCGTGATCGGTAAGAACGGCGGGAATATCACGAATTTGAAAATCACCAGCCGTTCGCAAGATTTCTGGGAAATGCTGATCGATGTCTATGTCAACGATACCAAGCATCTCAACAACATCATCGCCGCCCTCCGCGCCACCTCCATCATAACGAACGTAGAGCGCGCGCGCGGGCGTTAAACCTAAAAGTCCAATGGCCTTGGCTGATCCATTCTTTCTTGCCAGGATTGAACATTCTCAATCGTCTCGGCTGAAACAGCTTTAATGCCCATATATTTTAGGGAGCAATGGGAGGGCAGCTGGCTGCGAATTGTGTCCAGATATGCTGGCCATTCGACATCTTTGATACGCGGACCGCGCGGGTAGCCGTCTTCGATTATTTTGACCGTGTTATCTTCATTCACCTCAATAATTTTAAAATCATCAATCCCCAAAACGCCGCGGCAATTCCAACGCATGCCTATTTCAGGCTTGCTATAGCTGGCGCTAAAAGTTTCACGAAGTTTTTGCTTAATCTTATTTAACATAGATATTTTTTATAATGTCAGCACCCGCGTGTCAATACATATAAAGGATTGGGCGGGCGTCTTAATAGCCGAGTTTAAGCACAAACGGGTTGCGATGTCTTTCGACCGTTCTGTCATCAATAGACTGAATGCCTTGATAATAGGGAACCATGCTCCCTTTTCCGGCTGTGTGTTTGGCAGAACGGGCGCGGCGGAAATTATCTTCGTAAAACTCGGCCCACTCTTCACGCGGCAATTTTTTATACCATGATCCGTTTTCCACCAACTCGACACTTTCATCATCGACGCCGATAATCTGAAAATGCGCATGCGGATCATGAAGCCCGCGGTATGGGTGCGGATAAGTGCGTTCATGCACAATATTCCATGTCATGCCGCGCCTTGGCTCCGGCACCTCGGGCTGATGCCCGCTCATGGAATTGAACAAATCTCCCAAACCATGGACTATGTGCAATAAATTTCTCATAATGTAACCTAGGCAATAAAGAAGCTTTAATCAAGCCTTACATTTCAACAGTGTCTCGAACGGGGCGCTAAGCTTTTCCCGCCCTCCAAGCCCTTCCAGCTCGATAATGCAGAAATTAACAACAACCTCACCGCCGGCCTTTTTCACCAGCGTTTCCGCCGCCGCCATTGTGCCGCCTGTCGCCAGCAAATCATCAACCAGCACGACTTTGGCACCGTTGGGGATCAAATCGGGCTGCACTTCGATTGTGTCCGATCCGTATTCCAGATCATAACTATGGCTAAGCACCTGCCCCGGCAATTTGCCCTTTTTGCGCACCATACCGAACCCGCAGCCCAGCTCCAATGCCAAAGGCGCCGCCACTAAAAAGCCGCGCGATTCAATTCCCATCAACATATCGGGCTTATAGGGCGAGACCCGCTCGACCAGCTCCGCCACTGTTGCGCGCCATGCCTCCGGGTTTGCCAGTAAGGTCGCAATGTCATAGAAGTTAATCCCCTCGATCGGGAAATCGGGCACAATACGGATATGGTCACGAATGTTCATTTTGGCTGCTTTCCGTTATAAAAATCGTATCCACGCAGTTTAAACATTTATAAGGCAAAGAAGAACCTTTTTATTTTCAAAAAGAGGTCTTAATATTGCCCGAAATATGCTTATATAATGATACTCGGGGCATTTGCCGCAACCCACCCCTGATCAGCCGGACCTGTTTAATGTTTCAAAGGCGCGAAGCCCTTAGCCTCTACAAAAAAGCCAAAGAGTTCTTCTGGCCGTCTATGGGTTGGCGCCGTACGTTAAAATATGTTCAACACC
>CAXBAL010000195.1:0-4452 GCA_963973475.1 uncultured Micavibrio sp. | reverse complement strand
TGTCGATGATCAAACCGCCTGTGTGATTATCCAATCGCCTGATTTTTTCGGACAGCCACATAAATACGATGAATTGCGTAAAAAATGCGATGAAACAGGCGCGCTTCTTGTGGTGGTTATTACCGAGATTGTTTCGCTAGGCTTGCTGGACGCACCAAGCGCAGCCGATATCGTATGCGGGGAAGCGCAAAGCGTAGGTCTGCCGATGAGCTATGGCGGCCCACATTTAGGCTTTTTTGCCTGTAAGGAAAAATTCCTGCGTCAAATGCCGGGGCGTCTGTGCGGTATGACCGAGGACGCCGATGGTAAGCGCGGTTTTGTGCTGACGCTTTCGACGCGTGAACAACATATCCGCCGTGATAAAGCGACCTCGAATATCTGTACCAATCAGGGGCTTTGTGCACTGGCATTTACCGTGCATATGTCATTGCTGGGTGAGGACGGTTTTAAGCGTCTAGCGCGTCTCAATCACGAGGCGGCTTGCAAGCTTGCCGATGCGCTTGAGACCATCCCGGGTATTAAAGTGATTAATGATGGTTTCTTCAACGAATTCCGCGTGGAGCTTCCTTGCCCCGCGAAGAGCGTTGTTGAGAGCCTTGCCAGCAAGGGAGTGATAGCCGGTTACGCTTTGGCTGGAAATCAACTTCTTGTGGCTGCGACCGAGATGACGCGTGATTGTGATATTGAAAATCTGTGTCAGGGCTTACGTGAAATTGTCTCATAATCCGATGTCCTTGTTTTTAAATACTATATCGCCTTTGCGAACAAAGACCCTGCCGTGGGGCGGCAAGGTCTCTGCGTCATATGCGGAGGATTCAAGGGATAGATATTCCGCATATAAGATCAGCGATTATCGCTGGTCTTTCTTTTCCTTGCGCTCAGGAGTGCCCTTAGTAGGGTTCTGTTCGCGCTTTTGCGGGTCATTTTTCATAGGTTGGTTTTTATTTGGGGTTGTATTATTGTTAGGCATAATAGTCTCCTTTTCCTTGAGATGTTGTGTTGCTAACAACAAGCCAACCTCCGCCACAAATAGGCAGTTCCCGGCCCCAATCAAAAAGATGTTAAATTCCAAAAATATGGTAAACGCATAGATGGGTGAACAGCAGATAACCGCGGGTAAGCAGGAAAACGGGATGTATCAAAACATTGCGATTTTGATGTGTCGTATATTGGCATTAAATGTATTGGTGAACTTTACAAACGCACTCTATATGGTTTTTGTATCACAGGCTTCGGGCGAATTTGAGGGCATATTTAACGCGGACAAAGTAATGTATTTTTATGCTTTGGGGCAAAGTTTGCACTTGCTGTTATTGGCTGTTCTCGGTCTATTCTTATGGTTCGGGGCCAAACGTCTTTCTAAGATTATAATTAGGCCTTTATATCTAGAAAAAGATGTCCCGTCTGCCAATGCAGACAAAATATGCACCGCTATTTTAGCGGCCACGGGTTTTGTAATACTGACTTTTTCGTTTCAGCATATTGCACAGGGGTTGATAGGTTTAGATAGCGAAAATTGGGTTCGAGATTGGTATCATGTTTTGAATGCCGTGGCCTATCTCATATTGGCATTTCTATTAATTTTAACCCCGTCGGGTGTCTGGAATACAATCAAGAAAATAAGGGCAATGTAGTTATGAGTGCAGAAAAAGCGATAAACAAATCAACGGAGCAGGACAATATGCAGGATGTCTATGACGGTAATAAAGGGCTTCATTATGAAGAGAATTTGCTTTGGGAGAAGGAGCGCTCTGACCATCCAGGTGTTGATTTGCCTGAGCCCACGGGCGTTAAACTGCGTACCGGTATGAGCCCGCGCGGGGATATTGGTCTGCCGCAAGTCTCCGAGCCGCAAGCGCTGCGTCATTTCGTGCGCATGAGCACGTGGAATTACTCCATCGATCACGGCTTTTTCCCGCTGGGTTCTTGTACCATGAAGCACAATCCGCGCCTGAACGAGAAGCTGGCGCGCCTCAGCGGTTTCGCTCACATCCACCCTATGCAACCTGAATCCACTGTGCAGGGTGCGCTGGGCGTGATGTATGAGCTGCAAAACTGGCTGGCTGAGCTCACCAATCTACCGGGCGTGTGTCTATCACCCGCAGCCGGAGCTCATGGGGAACTGGCGGGGATGATGACCATTCGCCGCGCCCATGAACAAAAAGGTGAGAACAAAAAGCGCCGCATCGTTTTGACCCCTGATAGCGCGCACGGCACCAATCCGGCCACGGCGGTGACGTGCGGCTATGAAGTGCGCAACATGCCGACCAAGGAAAACGGCATGCTCACCGTCGAGGCGTTTAAAGAGGCGCTCTATAAGACCGATGCCGAGGGCGCGGACATCGCCGCCATGATGGTAACAAACCCGAATACGTGCGGCCTGTTTGAAAAAGACATGGTGGAAATTGCCGATCTGCTGCATAAGGCTGGCGCTTACTTCTATTGTGATGGCGCGAATTTCAATGCTTTGGTTGGTAAAGTGCGCCCCGGTGATTTCGGCGTGGATGTGATGCATATCAATCTGCACAAGACATTTTCCACCCCGCATGGTGGCGGCGGCCCCGGCTCCGGCCCGATTTGCTGTACCGAGGAGCTGGCAAAATATATGCCTGTGCCAACCGTGTTGAAAGAGGGCGAGACCTATAAGCTGGAGACAGAGGAAGACCGCCCTGCGACACTTGGGCGCCTGAAAGGGTATCACGGCCAGTTCGGTATGCATGTCCGTGCGCTTAGTTATATGCTCAGCCACGGCGCCGACGGCTTGCAGCGCGTATCCGAAGATGCGGTTTTGAATGCGAATTACATTCTGGCCTCGCTGAAAGATGATTATCACGCTCCTTTCGCCCATCAAGGCCCGTGTATGCATGAAGCCTTATTGACGGATAAGACACAGAAAGAGCATGGCGTCACCACGCTGGATATGGCTAAGGCATTGGTCGAGAACGGCTTCCATCCAATGACCGTCTATTTCCCGATCCACATCGCCGGTACCATGCTGATCGAGCCGACCGAGACAGAAAGCAAAGATTCCATGGACCGCTTTATCATCGTGATGAAAAATATTGCCAATGATGCGAAGGCGGGCAAAGCGGATCTACTCCACAGCTACCCTCAATCCACGCCGCGCAAGCGTCTTGACGAGGTTAAGGCGGCAAGGAACCCTGTTCTGCGTTGGAAGTAATTACGCCTTTTTGCTAAATCCCGCCCAGGCCAGCATGAGCCAGCTTGCCATAAGCGTTATGCCGCCAAAGGGCGTGGCCATAGTGAGGGATTTTATATCCATCATAATGCTGGCGAGTATAGAGCCGGAGAATATAACTGTACCAATTATCATTACAGTTCCGGCCCAAAGTAATCTTTTGTGCAGTCTGTCCGGCAAACTCGCGGCTAAACCAATGCCGATCGCGAGTAGGGCAAGTGCATGCAGCAGTTGATAACGCAAGGCGGTCTCGAAACTACGCATGCTCTCTGCATCAACATCGCCCCGCAAACCGTGGTCGCCATAGGCACCAAGGGCAATGGCGGAAAATCCGAGCGCGCCGGATGCGATCAAAACCCAGTTCATTTTATGAACGCTGCGCCTTCCGCGCCCCAATCCTCGACATCGGCCACATTTTTAAATTCGCTAATATTTTTCAGCTTCCAGCCAAACTCGGCGGCTTCGTCGCGAATTATAGCGGCAAAAATCAGCCCGTCCGTTATGGCGGCGCCCATTTTATCCAAATTAAGATGAAGCTGGTTTTCATCGCTTATCCCATCGGCCACGCGGATTTCGCTGTTGTTGATTTTCTTGAACGTGCGGCCACCTTGGGTCAACGCAAAGAAAACAATGGCGTGATAATTGTCTGGTAAATTGGCGGTGTTGACCGAGATAAATTCATCATCTCCGCTGATGCGACCTGTCTGGTTATCGCCGCTATGGAATATCTGCTCGGAGCTATCCATTAAATTAGCGTTTTCAGGTGTGACGTGGTCAATAACTTCCCCGGCCTGATCGTAGATACAGCAGAATAGATCGCAATCATACGTAACATTAACCAGCTTTTCCTTTTTGAAAATTAGGAAGCCTTCCTTCTTCATTTCCTGTCCGGTGTCCCAACTCATACCAACTTGGATACGGTGGTTGTCTTTGGGGGTGACATGAAGGGCGACGCTTTCGCCTTGGGCTGGGGTGGAAATCATGTGCTGTGTCTCCTGATGATTAAAAATATAGCCGGCATGAATATGCGCGAGGGTTGCTATTGATGATTTTACATGAAAATTGCGCGTATCAAAGTTTTTTACTGGTATTTTTGTTTTTCTTGCGTTAGAACATCATTATTCCCTGACATTATATCGTATCAAAAAGCGCCCGGCGCTCCGCTTCTGTCTCTCTGTCCCTGATCTTGATCATCTCTTTTTCAAGTTCTTTCGCCGCTACTATTTCCGAATCCCGCATTTTTTGGGTTTCTT
>CAXBAL010000194.1:0-4512 GCA_963973475.1 uncultured Micavibrio sp. | reverse complement strand
AGATTGTGCGCCGCCAATCAAGGCCATGTCACTGGCGTTTATAATGCCGGCCGTACCTGTTGCATCCGTGGTAAGCATGTATGTATGCGGCGCGCCGCCATCATGGGAAATACCGCGGAAATCACCGGTTACTGTCAGACCGTCAAGGGCGGCTGTCTGTTGAGCGGGTTGATCGCCAAGCAAGCCAATATCGCGCGGCAGATTTTCGCCGCTACCCTGACCGGCAAATGTATCATGCATGGACGGGGCCGCATTGGCTTCTTCATCCATTCGCTCAATAGCACCTTGATAGGTGAAGTCATGATCGCGCTGTAAGGTCGTGCGCCCAACTTCACGGTTCGGAGCAGGAGTTGTTATCGGGCCTGAATTTCTGAGGCGGGCATCGTGGCCTTGCTCATTATTAAATTGCTCACGCGCGCCGGAAAAATGTTCAAACGCATAAAGACCGGCCACACCAAGAGCAGCCGCGCCACCCAGTTTCATCAATCCGCCGCCTGTCAGGAAGTTTCCGGCGTTTTTCATAAAGTTTAGGGCGAACGCGCCGCCAGCTAGTAAAGCTGCGATACCTGCAATGGGCCCCCATGTCGGACCAAGCATATTGGGCAGGTTGCGGAAAATTCCCATTGCGCCTGTAACCATACCGCCAAGGAAGCCGCCGGCTTGATTGGTCATTTGGCCGAGCTCTTCCTGATTATTGCGGCTGAACAGTTTTTGCAATGTTACCGGAAGGTAGCTCTTGAAATCTCTATCTGCAACGCTTTGTGTTGGTGCATCAGGGGAGGCCGAGCCGCCGCCAGTAACACCCGCAGGCGTTCCATTGCCGGAAGATGGCGGGGTGCCATTACCGGCGCCAGCTACAACGGTATCGGCATCGGCATCAGATGTACCCGTAGAATCCGGCGCAGAAGGAGTGCCTGTTGTTTGTTCCGTTGTTGCTGCTGGCGCGTCTGGGGCAGTACTGTTTTTCGCGACAACAACGCTTTCCCCACCCACATCTACATCAGAGCGGTAAGGGTTATACGGTGCTGTGCTTTTAGGGGTGGTTGTGCCGATCTGGGAAGAATCGCCATCACCAAACGCGTTCGCCCACTCAGCCGTAACATAGCCGGGGCCGGAGAAGCTCATTTCTTTATTATCATCAACCAATCCGGCGTAGGCGTTGCCTAATGTGACATCGGCAAGATAGGCGGGGAACTGAATGGTGTTTCTGGTAATATCTAAATGCTCGCCCATGACGGTAATATCGTCGCCAACGAGGTATTCTACGCCTTCTTCAGCTGCATACATGGTGGTTAGCCATAGAGCGACACCTGCTGCTTTTAGCGGGTATTTGAGACCGCCTAAAAATGGATTGCTGTAGTAACCTTGATCAGCGTGGCGAATCAGATTTCCTGACGGTATACGGCCAAGTAAGACATTTGCGGCGCGGAAAGGGGATTTCCAATCAAACCCATAGCTGCCGTCAGCTTTTACGGTTGCACCGGCCATATCACCGGCCCAGCGTAAACCCATAACCTGACGATATGGGTTAAATCCGCGTTGACTGTCAAAGAGGCTTGCTATACGGCCGGGTACAATCCCCCAGTTCATCTCTTCATCAGATAGATTTAAAATTTTTCTGTAATTTAAAAGCGCTTGGTCATCTTCGCGGCGAATGGTTCCCGGACGCATATGTATGGTTGGCCACAAGACGCGGTCATAAAAATCCTTATCAAAGTTAAAGGGTATTGATCCCCCTTGTCTTTGCGGTAAAAGACCTTGCAAAGGAACACGAAGGCCGGCTACGCGAGCATAGATTATTAGGCCAATCGCTTTTTCTTGCGAAAATCCCTGTTTAACGGCTTCTGACAAAGTGCTCATAAGCTTCTGGGCTGTCTCGTTTTGCGCGTCTGTGACAGACATGCCGCTTTTTACTTTGGCGTCAATTGTGTCTTTCGCATTAAGGAACGGACGAATTGTCTTACGGGTCAATGAATTATTTCTTGTCCCGCCCAAGCTCAAAGCATTATAAGGATTGGTATCCAAACCGTTGGCTGCATCGCGTTCCTTGGCGTAGGCAAAGAGTTGCTGCCATTTCGGCACATCGCCGCCGGTATTGTAGAAGCCTTTGATATAGCCTTCCATATTGTCTTTTGGATCGAGGCCTTGATAATCGCCGCGATTAAGATAGGCGATGGATTTATCAGCGCGTGCTGCCAACTCTGTTGTCAGACCTTCAAGTTTACCTGTGTCTCTCATGAATTTTAATACATGAGGAGCAACCATGTTTATTCTTTTAACGGAAAGCGTATTCATATGCTCAGTAGTCAGCATATCGGTCTCCGTCAGTAAAATTCTGTCCGGGTGCTTAAGCAAAGATTTGGTGTGAGCATTAATAACTTTGTCTGCGCGGCTCGCTAAAGACGGGTTCAGGCCTTCAAATTGTCCATTCTCTTTCATCGCGTGTAAAACATGCGGAGGGATATTGCCAAACTTTCTGGGTGACATATCGTTTAAAATGGTAGACGTAAAATTATGTGCTTCCGACAATTTTATACTGTTCGGCGCAGCAAGTTTTTTCTTCAGTGGTTCGCCAGCCAAGTCTACTCTGCTTAATGTGGCGTAATAAGTTCCATCAGGGCTAGAGGCAGGTGCTGCAGGGTCGCTATTCAGTGTTATGTTTTCAGGTTGATCATCTGGCGCAGCTTCTGTCTGGGTTGATCCGGCTTCTGGCGTGGTTTCGCCGTTCCCATCGGCGCGTGGTGGCGGCGGGGGTGTTGTATCGGCTTCCGGCGCGGCGTCGCGGGTTGGTTGCGCCGGGGCAGAGCCTTGTGTGGAGCGGCGTACGGCCTGAATGCTTTCCAGCCTTGGAACGAAAGCCTGAGCGGTTTCTGTGCGGAATGCGCCGTTAAGCTGGGCGTTCTGGGCAATCTCGATCATGACATCGGCGTCCAGATTTTCAATGTGTTCCGGGCGCAAATTACGGATAAAGGCTGTGTCCAGATTGGCCACATCTTGCGGCTGTAATGTCGGCGCGATGCGGTTCGTGAAGATGCCTTGCTGTGTTTCGTTTAGCGCGGCGCGTTGATCTGGTGTGAAGGCCTTTAATGTATTTGGCTGGATGCGGCCAAAGTTTTCGTCACTGATGCGGGCAAGGCGCTGTGGTGTGAAAATATCGGCTTGATCTGGTGTATAAGTATGAGCCTGCGCGCCGCGGTAAGCCGGAGCTTGCGGTTGTGCGGGCGGCGTTGTGTCCGGCGGCGTGTCGTCGCCTGCATTGCCCTGTTGCTGTTGCGGGGGCTGCTCTTGCGCCGCTACGGCCTGATCCTGCGTTGCCAATTCTTCCTGACGCGCACGCTGGGCGGCCATTTGCTCGGCCTGAATGTCTGCTGCGCTTCGGATAATTTCGGGTGTTTGCGGCGCTATCGGTGCACTTGTCGCATCAGGTGTTACGATTTCGGGTGCAGGCTGTACGGGCGCCGGTGTTTCGGGCGCTGCTGCTTCGGTCACTGTTGGTGCAGCCGGTTGGGCAGGAATTTCGGCAGTTTCAACGCGCGGTGCGGCTTCCGGCGTAGCTGGTGCAACGCGCGGCGCGGCGTCCGGCTCGGCCAAGGTTGAGGTTGGCGCCGGAGCGGTTTCAACTGGTGTTAATGGTGCTAATGTCTGGGTGGCATCTACGGCTTCGGCAGTATCGGTGATAATCGGCTGGGCAGGGGCTTGGGTGACTTCAACGCGCGGCGCGGTTTCAATCGGCGCGGTTGTTGCGGCTTCCGGTGTTACTGTTGTGGCAGTTTGGGTCGCGTCCAGTTCAGCAGCGCGGGCGCGGGTCGGGCCGAAATTTAAAGCTTTGGTGGCACCATTGGCAAGGCCTTCGATGGCAAAGCCTAAACCTCTACCGATGGCATAATCGGCAGCGGCACCAGCAGCAGCACTTGTCCCGACACCGAAAGTATATGTACCCCAATTGAATTCGGTTTGGCCTGTGTCTGTTTGACGCAGATAATCGTTGTTGAATTGCAGAGCGCCATCAATGGCACCAAAGCTACCTTCTACAGCGGCAAATCTTCTTGTTGTGGCGGCAATTCCTGTTAGAACGCTACGCTCGGCAGCTTCTCTGGCGGCGGCTTCGGCAGTTTCACGAACGCCGACCTGAACGCCGTTTTCAACGGCTTCGCGGATAACGCCCATTGCGGCTTGCTGGCCGGCGCGCTTAATACCTTGTTGTGCCAGAAGGCTTGTGCCACCAGAACCGACAGCCAAAGCCACAGAGGCAATATTTGTCTCGTCGGTGAGCATGAATTTGGCGGCGCGTCCGAACGTGCCCCAGTCATTGCGGGTGGTCTCGAATGTTTGTGAGGCATAAAGGAATGCCATCATTTCATTCATCTCTTCGGGAGAATAATCGGAGAATACTTTGATGTCGCCAGCTTGTTGCAGAACTTCCCAGAACTGGTTTTGCTGTTCGGACATATAGTTAATGCCCCAATCACCAATGGTTTCTGCATCATATCCATTTTCGCCGCCGGCTTCTTC
>CAXBAL010000193.1:0-4512 GCA_963973475.1 uncultured Micavibrio sp. | reverse complement strand
GGCAGTGGGAATGATGATGTGACCCTCAGCGGTAATTATAAGGCTTCAGATGTGACGCTCGGCACCGGTGATGACAGCGCGGCGGGCGGCAACGGCGCCGATACGATTTATGGCGGCGCGGGCAATGATACGATCAGCGGTGGCGCAGGCGATGACATTCTATACGGCGGCAACAATGACCTTTTGATCGCCCAGGATAAGGAATTCAGCGATGATATTCTGTTCCCTGAATTGCAGGAGCGTAAGAATATCAATGATCTTGATCCGTCCGGTGAAGCGTCACTAGGTATCAAGGACCCGAATCTGAATGTTGATTTTGATGCCACGGCAACAATTACATTCACCAAGGGCGGCGCAGGATATAACAATTCGCTGGGTATCTATAGTATCGCGGCGGACGGCACCATTCAAATGGCCAGCTTGCTTTGGGAGAATGTGAAGGACGCGGGATATAACACAGCGCACCAGATCGATATTCCGGGCGGCGAAAATGGCGGCGATTTCGGGTTCTTTATTATCGGTGATGGCGACCGTACCAATAACGGCTATAACGGCCTTGATACCGGCGAGGTTGGCAATATCCGCTTTGTTTATGATTTGGGCGGCGCGGGTGAGCGCGCGGCCACGATCTATGATAACGGCAGTGATATTTCGGTCGTTTATGATGATGGGTTGGCGCAAAGAGTGTTGAGCGGGAATGTGTACCACACAACCGAGCGCGGCGCGGATGCCGATTTGAATGCGGATGGCAAAGTCCATACCGTTTCCGGTCTTGAAAGCGCGGATAACAGTGATGCGCTGATGATCGGGTTCGAGGATTTGAAAAATCTTGGCGATGCAGATTACGAAGATGTTTTGTTCGAGCTGAACGTGAACACGAATTATGTTGATGACAGCGAGCAAGGCAATGACGTGCTGGATGGCGGCGATGGAAATGATGTCCTGTACGGGGAAGGCGGGGACGACATTCTGATCGGCGGAGCCGGTAATGATACGCTAAATGGCGGCACGGGCGCGGATACATTTGTCTTTGATAGCCTGGACGGCGTTGATACCGTTCAGGACTTTTCATTCACAGACGGAGATAGGCTTGATATTTCAGGTATTTTGGATGGTTATGATGCGGGCAGTGATGATCTGGCAGATTTCATGGAGCTTGTTGTGGATCAAAATGGTAATACGACCTTGCGCGTCGATAGTGATGGGCAGGGCGGTGATTTCCAAACGGTTGCAGTGTTCGATGGTGTGGCCATTACGGACGGGCTTGCGATGCTGGTGCAAAACGGCAATTTGATTGCCGATCAACCGATGGTGATTTAACGCTTTGCATTTTGCGGCGCTCGTTTATGATGCGGGACTATGACACCTGCATGCGAAACCCTTTTTTATCCTTTTACCAGTGGCCAGCTTTCTGCTCCGGCCGATACTATTCTATTTATGAACGCCATGCCCGCCAGTGATCTGGATGGGTTCATCGGGTCTCAGTTGAGCCTTGTGCAGTGGTTCAAGCCTTATGCCGATGCGCTGGAGAAGCGAGGGTTTTCAATACATAGGGGGGAGATCACCAGCGGGTCATATGATTTGGCGCTGGTGATCGGCACCAAAAGCAGGCTGGAAAGCGAGATTTATATCGCGCGGGCTGCGGATGCATTAAAGGTCGGTGGCACGCTGGTTGTGGCGGCGGGCAATAAAGAGGGCGCGGGCCGTTTGAAGAAGATGCTTCAAACACTGGGGTTTGATGGCATTGCAGAGGCTTCGAAGAATAAGGCGCGGGTTTGCTGGGCACGCAAAAGTATTTTGGCGCAAGATGTGGTTAATGAGTGGCTGTCCCAAGATAGCGAGCGTAAGATTGAAGGCGGGTTTCTCTCCCGCCCCGGCGTGTATGGCTGGGATAAAATTGATAAAGGCTCGGCCATATTGGCGGAGCAATTGCCGAGCGATTTAAAAGGCCACGGCGCCGATTTTGGCTGTGGATACGGGTATTTATCGCGCGCGTTGCTGGCGAAGAGTAAAAAAGCCAAGAGCTTGGAATTTATAGACGCCGATGCGCGGGCCGTTGAACTTTGCGAGAAAAATATCGCGGACTTCGATGTGAAAACCCAAGGACGATGGCTGGATTTAACCGCCCAGCATGCGGATTTATCAAACTGTTATGACTGGATTGTCATGAACCCGCCCTTTCACGAGGGCAAGAAGACCGATAGCGATATCGGCATCGCCTTTATCAAATCTGCGCATAGATCGCTCCGCCGCAAGGGCGCGCTTTGGATGGTGGCCAATAACCAGCTGCCCTATGAGCGGGTCTTGAGCGAGCAATTCTGGAGCATTGAGGCCGTTTATACAGGCGGCGGGTTTAAAGTCTTTAAGGCCGTAAAATAGTTGAGTTATAGCGCTTTATTTGTTATGGTAAACGCATGGAGCAGCAAGAACTAGTAAAGCGCGTTCGGATATTAGACATCAATGATTGTTTCGAGGTGGCACGGGTCAATGTCTCATCCTATTTAGAGGCTGACAGGCGTAGTCCAAGACCGGAACAGATAAATTATGATGCAGATAGCCATATATCTATTAACGTGAGCCGTTGGAGAAGGGAGCTGGCAAAATTACCCAGCTCTCAGGGCTGCGATGTGTTTTTAGGTCTGGATGCTGAAAAGGGGAACGATTTAGCTGGTTATGTCCAGTATGGGCCAAACCGCAAAAATCCTGCTTATGGTGAAATACATTCCCTGTATGTTGACCCTGCCAGGTGGGGTCAAGGCATTGGATGCGCCTTATTTCATAAAGCGGCGAGCGATATGAAGGCGCAAGGATACCAACATCTAACGGTCAAAACCCTGCGTGATGATCCGATCCCTAATAATTTCTATCGCAAAATGGGGTTTGATTTGACCGCGATATTTAAACGCATAGAGGGCACCCGAATTGTTGAGTACGAAATGGATTTAGCCACCAATACTCTGGAGCTCTAGGGGACTAGATATAATAAATATCTTCTTCGCCTTCGACTTGCATCACTTGTTTGACGATACGTTGGAATTTTTTCTCGTCATGTAGGGCTTGTTTATTCAAACCTGTCTCACGGCCAACCATGTAATAGACAGAATTGATATCACATTCCGTGCCTTTACCATGTGTTTTGACGTGATAGGCCATGGCTGAATCCATTGTAATAATGGATTTATCGGGCTGGTTCCGTTTGCGCATATGTTCTTCGGTCATATGAACGATGAGCATAAGCAGAATATTGGAAATCGTAACGCCGTGGTGGGCTTCAAAGCCGGGACGCAGGGATTTCATGATTCGGTATGTTTCCACGATATTGGGAACATTCAGGAAAACCTTCTGGAAGCGTCGGTCAAGCGCCGGATCAGTAGAAACGTACATACGATATTCGTCCAGCGTGGTCGCCCCGATAACCATCAAATCTCCGGCAGTCAGATAAGGCTTCATCACATCGGATAGACCTTTGTAGGATGAGCCTTCACAATTGGGCATAATCTGGTGAATTTCGTCAAGGAACAGAATAATACGCGGATTATCGGGGTTGTAATAACGCTCGGCCACACCTTTACAAAGCGGGATAAAGCGTTCCTGGAATTCGGCGGGGCCAGATGTACCGGCGGCCATACGCGCCAGATCAACCTCCAGCAGGCGGCATTCTTTTAAATAATCCGGCACTTCATCGGCGACAACTTTCTGCGCCAGTGCCACAACCATCGCGGTTTTACCAACCCCGGCAGGAGCCAGAAGCACAGCGTTTTTACGACCTTTTTGCAGTAAGATCAAAATGGTTTCGTCTACTTCGCGATCGCGGCCTGTGATAGGGCCAAAGCGGCCGGCCCGTGCGCCGGCAGTAAAATCATTACAGTAAGCGTTAATCAGATCTTCTAGCTCTGAATTGGTAACCAGATATTGCCATTGATCGGTCATGATAGAAAAACCTTGAAAATTATAATTTGAAACAAAAAGAAGAACGCGGCAGAAAGCCACAAATCAACTATATCCTCTTTTTCATTATAAGGACAGAGGGTTAAGACAATATTTAATGCTTATGGTAATAATCTAAACATTGCCGATCTGCCCTGCTGTGTAGCCTTGTGCATAGAGCGCGGCAGTGAGATCGCCATATTGTATTAAATTACACATTTCGTCCTTTACGGTTTGTTTGGCGTAATAGCCTATGCCAAGCCCGGCGGCTTTTAGCATCGGTAAATCATTGGCGCCGTCGCCGATGGTCATCACCTCTTCGGGCAATATGCCGAGTTCGGTCACAAAGCGGTTGAAGCATTCCAGCTTGGAGTGTTTGTCTTGAATAGGCTCGCCGACTTTTCCTGTAAGGGTGCCGTCCGCGATATCCAGCGTATTGCCGAAATTGTGATCAAAGCCGAGCTCTTTGGCGATGGCATCTGTAAAAAATGTAAACCCGCCCGATACCAGAATGCATGTTGCGCCATGGGCTTTCATGACACTGACCAATGTACGGGCGCCGGGATTGATCTCGGTGTCGTCCAG
>CAXBAL010000192.1:0-4515 GCA_963973475.1 uncultured Micavibrio sp. | reverse complement strand
CTCCGGCTTGACCGAACTGGATAACAAAATCAAAGGCCTCGGCTACGGCGCCGATGATTATCTGACCAAGCCGTTTGACAAGCGCGAATTGGTGGCCCGTATTCAGGCCATCGTCCGCCGCTCGCAGGGCCATTCACAAAGCGTAATCGAAACAGGCCGCGTGAAGGTTAATCTGGATTCCCGTACAGTTGCCGTTGATGACCGCACATTGCACCTGACAGGTAAGGAATACGGCATTATCGAGCTTCTCTCCTTACGCAAAGGCACAACGCTGACCAAGGAAATGTTCCTGAACCACCTTTATGGCGGTATGGACGAGCCGGAAGTGAAAATCATCGACGTATTCATCTGCAAACTGCGCAAGAAACTAGCCGATGCAACGGACGGATCAAACTACATCGAAACAGTCTGGGGCCGCGGCTATGTCCTGCGTGATCCGGACGAGGAAAAGAAAAAAGCCACCGCCGCGAATGGGTAGGTTTATAATACATTAGAGTTTAATAGAGAGGCCTCATTTCTGAGGCCTTTCTTATAACATTTCCAGAGGACAAACGCATGCGCAGGAGTAGCAATAAAATAGGAATCTCTCTTTTTCGATTTTTAGTCGCCCTGCCCTGCATTGCGTTAATCGCCTTTTATAGCGCGGGGCTTTTGGCGGATTATCACTATTACTTTGATTTGCTCGGGCATTTCGTCATTCAGTATATGATCGCGGCGGCTATTCTTTGCGCATTTGCGGTGCTATGCAGGCAAAAAAAATGGGCGTTTGTGATGTTCACGCTCGCGCTTGTTTGCTTTGGCCATAGCCGTATGACCTTGCATGACCCGTTTCGGTTTATTAAACCACCCGCCCCGCAAACCGCCCTGACCATTGCCAGTTGGAACCAGAATATTCACAATATGAGCATGAAGAATATGGCCGATCTGTTCTTTGCAGAAGGGGCGCCGCCAGACGTCATTATCATGCTGGAAGCCAATGGCAACACACTTAACATGGCGAAAGCCATGATAGAGGGTTATCCGCACCAGATAAGCGGCGTTACAAAACGCCCAAACCACCGCCCGATGAGTTTTCTGGTATTGAGCCGCCTGCCCATTCTTGACCAAACCACCATCCCATTACATGTTTTTGATTGGAACAACGAAGTGCTGCGCTTTAGCGTTCAGCCAATTTCCGCGCCGCAGCCCTATGTCATTTACGCCGCGCATACCCATTCCCCCAGCCTTGAGTCCCACCAAAAACGCCGCAATCAGGAGCTAAAGCGCCTCGCCGCCATTATTAGAGAGGATAACGCGCCACATATCATTGTTGCGGGTGATTTGAATACCACGCCGTATATTCCTGCGTTTCGTGACTTTTTATTAACATCGGGTTTGAACTATCAATCTTATGGTGCCTTTTTAAACCCTAGCTGGCCTGTAATCGCCCGCTACGCCGCATTTCGCATACCTATCGACCATATGCTCTATAGCGATGGTCTTACCCAACATAATAAAAATGTTGTCGCCCTGAATGGCTCGGATCATCTTGCATTAATAGCGAAGTTCTCACAAAAATAGAGTTAAAAATATCTCGTGCGAGCGCCCGTATCATGATAAAAAAGGGTCATGTTTACGATTCCGAATATATTGACCTTGTCGCGCATTGCGCTTCTCCCCGTGCTGATCTGGCTTATCTACGCTGGATTTAGCTGGGTTGCCCTTGTTCTTTATGCGTTTTGCGCCATTACCGATTTCTTTGACGGGTATCTGGCGCGGAAAATGAAGTCTGTGAGCGCGTTCGGCACGTTTCTCGACCCGATATCCGATAAAGTCTTTGTGGTCCTCCTCCTCCTCGCTTTAGTCGATACGGGGCCGTTATCGGGGGTCTGGATTATTCCCGTTATGATCATTATTACGCGCGAATTTCTGGTCTCTGGCTTGCGGGAATTTCTGGGGCCAAAGAATGTGCAAATGCCTGTCACCAAACTGGCAAAGTGGAAAACCACCGCGCAGATGTTGAGCCTCGGTTTTTTAATCATCGCCCCCGCTCTTCCCCAAGCCTTGATTGCGGGGCAGTTATTGATCCTGCTGGCTGCGCTGCTCACGGCGTGGACAGGTTGGCTATATCTCAAGGCAGGCTGGCCGCATTTAAAAGGCTAGATCTTCTATATAATACCACCCGCCTTTATATAGACTTTTGCGCGGTAATACCGTACTAATTAATAATGCGTAATCTATACAATCTGGCGCGTTGCGCGCTTTTCAAAATCGATGCCGAAAAAGCCCACACCATGACCTTAAAGGCCATGAAATGCGGGCTTGTACCGACGCCGCCGCGCCTTAGCGATCCCGCGTTAGAGAGCACGCTTTGGGGTTTGCGCTTCCCTAACCCTATCGGTCTGGCCGCAGGATTTGATAAAAACGCCGAAGTGATCGGCCCCGCTTTCAAGCTAGGCTTTGGCTTTGTGGAAGCAGGGACCGTGACGCCCAAGCAACAAGACGGCAATCCTAAACCCCGTATTTTTCGCGATCCACCCAATGAAGCCGTGATTAACCGCATGGGTTTCCCCAATGGCGGCGCCGAAGTGTTCAAAGAAAATCTGGAGAAATTTTTGAGCGCGAAAGAGCGCCCAAACGGCGTAGTCGGCCTGAATATCGGTATGAATAAAACCCAGAAAAATCCGGCCAAAGATTACTGTTTTCTGGTGCGCCTGCTCGCACCTATGGCCGATTATATAACGATCAACATCTCCTCGCCCAACACACCGGGCCTGCGCGATTTACAACAGCGCGAGCCATTGATGGAACTCTTGGAGGCTATCATGGAAGAACGCGCCAAGGCCTGCCGCACGCATACCCCGCCCTTGCTGGTCAAGCTTGCGCCCGATCTGGAATCTGTCGAGTTGGAAGAGATTGCCGAAGCGCTCATAGACTCCAAAGTCGATGGTGTAATTCTCGGCAATACGACCTTGGATCGCCCTGAATACCTGAGCGCCAAATTCCGCAAAGAGAAAGGCGGGTTGAGCGGCCAGCCCCTCACCGATAAATCCACCGCAATTATAAGCAGCTTTTACACGCTCACCAAAGGCGCATTGCCGATTATCGGTGTCGGCGGCGTGGCAAGTGGGCGGCAAGCCTATGACAAAATAAAAGCAGGCGCGAGCCTTATTCAGCTTTATAGCGGCATGGTCTATAAAGGCCCGACAATCGCCCATGATATCAACACCGAGCTTTTATCCCTGCTGAAAGCCGACGGACATAGCGCGATCACCGATGCAATCGGCACGGCAAAAAGGTAGCCGCCATTGATACCCCTGCGCGCCCCGAAAAAAAGAGATAACAACGAGGATAAACCTCCGGTCTCGCGCGCGACCTACGCCAAGGCTTTAATCGGCTATATTGTATTTTGCGGCGTATTGGTGATAACGCTCAGCAGTTTCGTCTCGCTGGAACTGGCGGCGATGAATTTCGGCCTTTTCGCCGTGGTCATTACAGGCGCGGTAGAATTTCTAAGACGCCGCAAATGGGAAAACGCGTCCGAGTTTAAAATGCAAAACCTGCAACAAACGCAAACCAATTTGCGTGATGATATTATTCGTCAAGCAGGCACCATTCATACAGCCAAGGAATCTCTGGCGCGCGTCAATGATCAGGTGGATTTCATCAAACGCAATTACGCCTATGTCAAGAACGGCTTCGGCCAAACGGGCCATGAAGGCATCGGAACAGAAAACCCGGAAGCCCGCGTATCCTCCCTCATTGCCAATGATGACCCGTTCGCCGATCATGCCTCGCTTAGTGATATGGTCGTGCAGGAACTGGTCAAAAATGCGGTTGAAAATGAGCGTATTGATATATTCGTCCAGCCAATCGTCCGCCTGCCCCAGCGCAAGGCCGTGGCCTATGAGGTTTATGCCCGCATCCGCGCCAAGGCGGGACTTTATGTGCCTGCAGGGCGCTATATGGAACTTGCCCGCCGCCAGAACTTTGCTGGCGCGATTGATAATCTCCTGTTAATCCGCACGCTGGAGATGTTAAAAGAACAGGCCAAATCGGGGCTGGATACGCAATTCTTTGTCAATATCGAACCCGACAGCCTGAAGAACGGCAAATTCATGCGCGGCCTTCTCAGCTTCCTTGCCAATAATAGAATGATGGCCAAGAAACTGGTGTTCGAAATGCCCTATAAGGATTTTCAAACCCTGCCCGCTCCGATATTACAGATCATGGATGCCCTAGCCATGCTGGGCAGCACGTTCTCGCTCGATCACGTTCAAGACACCGAGATCGACATGCGCATCCTGCTGAAACACCATGTGCGCTACCTCAAGATGAAGGGTGACTGGATGCTAACCCACACCAAGAGCGATCTGGATTTCACGCATCTGTGGCGCATGAAACAAAAGCTGGAAGCCAACGGCATCCGTGTCATTGCTGATCGCATCGAGAGCGATGCCACCCTGCTGGAGCTTTTCGATTTCGATCCGCATTACGGGCAAGGATTTTTGTTCGGCAAACCCGATATGCCGGGCG
>CAXBAL010000191.1:0-4519 GCA_963973475.1 uncultured Micavibrio sp. | reverse complement strand
TGCTGCAATCCCTACGGATTTCTCCGGTCGCGCTACCATCACAAGCACAACTAGCTGTTCGTGATGTTGTTTGCCAGCGTCCGTGTTCTCCTAAACTCGATACAGTGCCACCTTTGCCGTTAGGACCGGGGCATACCCAGCGTCTGTGTTGGGCGCGGCTTACATCCGTGTAATTTTCTCCTTCAAAGCCAAAGCTGTTACCTGTACCAACCGGACATGCATCCGGTGATGGGTCCGGCACTTGGTCGCTACGGTTCGGGCATCTACATTGTGATGTGTCAACGGCGCCGGTTGGCGTTTCAGTAGGGGGGGAACAGGTTCTGTTGACGGTTTCAAATACATCGCCGGTCATGGATCCGCTGGGCGCCCCATAATAAGATGTGCAAGATTCCCGTAATCTTTGGAATGTTGTCGCAGTACAGGTACAGAATGCATCGCCTGAATTCCAAACGTTATTGCTATAGGACGTTCCGGTTTGAGGGCATCTCATGCGGTCAATTTCGAGGCGCTGGCCAGAAACCGAACATTCATTCCGTCTAGCAACGCGGTATTGTTCACGGCACCAGCAATCATGATTGCCGTTGTTTGGAACGCTCATCGGTGTTGCCGGATTATAATCCTGATGGCCACCGTGATCAATGCCTTCTGCAGGCGCTGAATCATCGGTTAAACCCGGAAAGTTGGATCTGTAATTACCGCGCTCCCGCGTATAGGTTGGTGTGGTCGGCCATACGCCGTTATCACATTCATAGACCTCACGAACCAAAGCCGAGTTAGACTGTCTGTTGCTGGCTTGATCACACGCAATTCGTGTCCGGCTTGCCGGGTCATTATTCAAGTCATTTAGATAGTTTTGAATGGCGGTTTGCGAGGCGCCTATATTCCCGGGTATGAGTAAAGAATTCAACATGCCTGTGTCGAGTTCATCAATAATATAGCATTCTCCGGCATAAAAGGCCTGCAGCGATCCGGCCGCAGCGCCTGCGGGCAGGGTCACGGTACCGCCACATATACCATCTGTGACAGTTTCTGTTAAGCAAGGCTGTGGCGGCTCTGAAGCACATACAATGTTCATATTCGCATCAATGCCTTTTAAAATTTGTTGTTCTGGGCTTGTCGGGCAATTAAATTGAACCTGATCGGAACATACTGGACGATTATTTTTTATGCCGACCATAACCGCCTTACCGGCGCACGCCATGCCGCCAGTAGAGCCGGGAGAGCCCTGTGTCATTATAATCTCTGTATTAGAATCTATAGGGTCGCTAGGATCAACAATATAATATGAATCTGTAGACTCTCCCGCGGTATTAGCGGGTAATGAAGCGATCAAGTTTGCTGGGTCGGGAAAACCACCCGAGATGTAACTAGGATACATACAATTGGCCGCAGAACCCGGATCGCAAAGTCCGACTACGGTAATTGTCCCCTCATCGCTGGCGGTGCTTGTTGCTCTAAGGACGCCATCTGCAGATGTGTCTGATCCTAGTTGGCGTATGTGTAAATTATCGGCTGTAAAATCACCTGTTGGGGCCGTGGTCATTCCTGTTTCCCCGACTACAACTGTATCACCGCGGCGAAGGCGGAGGTCTCTTGGGTCTGTTCCACTGTAGACCCAAGGCGTTACGGCCTGCCCCGTGTAGTAAATAGAAATATCGTCATAATCGCTCAATTGGTGCGTTGAAAGAAATATGGGGTTGTTGGTAACTTGTTGATAATCACAGTTTATTTGTTCTGCGGCGCTGCCATCTGTGCAGTTGCCGATAATGTTTCCATCTCTATTGATACCTCCGGAATTATTTCTTCCATGACTAATAACCATATAGGAGCCCGTGTTGGGCGGTGAAATGGCAGAAGCAAAATCCGGATCTACAGCGGCCGGATCATTAATAATGCTAATTCCCCCTTCATTAGACGAGTAGGTGTCCAAATCGGTTAAAGCTTCTGTGACGACATAGGTAAGGCGCGTCCCGTACCCATCCATGAAGTCCTCTTCCTCGAGGTTCAGAGTGCGAAAAGGAATGCTTCCGACCAATATCCTCGGGTTGGCTAAGGCGGGAACCCGATTGGAAATTTCGACAGAGATGGACGGCATGCCATAGGTTGATGGCGTGCAATTTTCATACCCATAAACGGTATCGCCCGGTTCTGCATCCATATCGGCAGGGCAGGGATAGCGCCCGAAAGAATCCAGGAATGCGTTTACAGCATCACTGGTATTCATCAAAGAACGTTCCGTGTGTTCTATTTTCTTTTCCATAGTGAAGCGGTCGTAAATTGATATCGCCGGCGCCAGCAGTAAGCCGATAATCATAATGACTATGGCAAACTCTATAAGTGTAAAGCCGTTCTGACTAGGCTTGTACGGAAAGTGCGCTTTTGTTTCTAACGACATGTTATTACCCCTGCTGGACTGATTGCAGTAACCCTTTGGGTGGCTCCGCAATCTAATGCTGTAATTGGTGAATTTGTTATTACAAATGGTGGTATTGGGGCATCGTTGCCGCCACCAATGTCTTTTCGCTGATCGCTCAATACGGGCTCTCCGGAATTGTTGCTCGGACTTGCGCAAATAACACGGGTATCCCCCACCGGTGATCCAATGCCTGTCACAGGTTCGGGGCCGGGAAGTGAATTTTGATTGCACTGCATCTCGGGCACATCACCGTAAATAGATTCAGGATTGAAACATCGCCCGTCTTTGCAAGCCTGAGGGGTCAGTAACCCTCCTTCAATGAGAACCGGACCGGCCACCTCAATAGTGGCTGTGGGATCTGTTGTGCCTATTCCGATGCGCTCTTTATCGGTCACGACTTTTTCGAAGGCATTTACGTTTTCATTCCAACTTCTTTTTTCTTGTGAAAGTATAGCGTTGGTGAAATCATCATAATATTCTGGGGTGCCCTCAGCTAAGGACCTTATCTCGCCGGCCCCATCTAATAAAAACTCATCAACGGCTATTGTGAAGTTACAATTAATATCTTCTCTTTCGGCTACGGCTCCGACGCAAGGTTCTGCTGTTAAACGACCTGCAGCCGTAAAGGCGCCTTTCCCGGTGGGGCCGTAAGAAATAAGAAGAACTTCGGCTCCTACAGGTACACTGTTACCGTGGGGATCCGTGACTGTAGTAACGACCGAATTGCCGCTAACAGGGTCAATAGTTCTGGTTGTTATATGATGCAAGCCATTGGGGTTGTATGTAGACGGATCTGTTTGATCGCGCGTTACAACATAGAGAATTTGATTTTTCCAGGAGTCTAGTACCCTGTTCGATTCCATATCCAATGTTGCAAAAGGCACGGCGCCTATCAAAATGGTGTTGCCGTTGCCGGGGTTGGTGAACTCGCAATATCCTGTTGTGGCAAGATTGTTACATGTATCTGTGCCGGGCTCGGAAAAACCATGTCCCTGATCGCCTTCCTCCAAGGTTAAACTAGCAGGGCGTGGATAATGATCATTTTGCTGAGCGTAATTGCTTAGGGCTACGTTAAGCTTTGAGAGCGCTGCCTTGTTGTCATTAACCATGTTTCTTTTGTGCTCCAGATTATAAAGCCAGAGCAAAGGTGTCATAATTAGGCCGACTATAATCAAAGCAAGTGCGACCTCGATAAGGGTAAACCCGGTATTGCCGGATATTTTATCCGGTGCTTTTCTTATGGTATTGGGGGCGCTTCTTTTCATTATGCCTGCACGTATTTTATTAAAATTTTATATTTATGTCTCTAATTTTACGCCTAGATGTTTAATTTTCCGTGAATTTACGGAAGGTTAGGGGCAGAAAAGCTAAACAAACGCAAGGTCCATAAATTCACGTGTTTCGCTCTCCAGTAATTTGATATTGGTCTCGTTCAGGCGCTTGATCAGCATTTTTACAATGGCGCATAAAACCGGATCGGCGCTATCCATCATTGCTTTTAAGGATTCTTCGGTGATCTCGAGTAGCTCGGTCTCCTCCAGAGCGTCCACATTCGCGCCGTATTCGCTGTCGGTGAACATGGAGGTCTCGCCAAAAATTTCGTCCGGACCCAGCTGGGCTAGGTCAACGACCTTGTCGTTGTTTCTAAGGTATACACGCACTTTGCCTGAGCGAATCATAAAGGCTTTGTCGGCCTTTTCGCCTTTTTTCAAAATGCGCTCGCCAGGCGCGTATGTCACTATGCTATTCAAAGTCATGATTATATTTTTGCAGTTTCGCAGCCTCTTTGAGTAAAAAGCTTTCTTTTATCATTAATAGTATCTCATATTTTTCATTTTTATAAAACGCAGTTTAATATGGCGACAAATTTTTTTGTGCATAGCAATAGCTAAGAGCGCCGGCGCTCTTGCGCCGCTATCTAGGGCGTAGTATTTTATCAACTTTCTGATATTAAAGGCTTTTATATGGCTTCACAGTTTTTATTGTTAAAGGATAGACGTTTTGCGCCTTTATTCGTGACCCAGTTTCTCGGGGCTTTTAACGATAATTTGATGAAAGCCTTTTTTGTCGTTCTTATTGCCTATGGCCTCTGGGATTCGGCGG
>CAXBAL010000190.1:0-4550 GCA_963973475.1 uncultured Micavibrio sp. | reverse complement strand
TACCCTTGGCATCAATCGCCACAACGATGGCTTGGGCTCCACATTTCTCAGACGCTTCTTTGACAAAATCAGGGTTTTTTACAGCGGCAGAATTGATTGAAACCTTATCTGCACCGGCGTTCAGCAAATTGCGGATATGGGATATCTCGCTAATACCGCCGCCAACGGTTAATGGGATAAAAACCTCTTCGGCCACGCGCTTCACCATATCAACAATGGTATTGCGGCCCTGATGGGTGGCGGTAATATCCAGAAAACAAAGCTCGTCCGCGCCGGCATCATTATATATTTTAGCCTGCTCAACAGGATCGCCGGCATCGCGAATATCGACAAAATTAACGCCCTTGACCACGCGGCCATTATCGACATCAAGACAAGGTATTATGCGGGTTTTCAACATGGCGTTAAAATATAGACTTTACCCTCTTGGCGCAAGCGCATTGGTCTTGATGCCCGTCTCGTATTTAGCCGTTTTGTGAAGAAGGCGGTCGTATTGGGTATGGCCAATAACCTCGCTCTGTGGATTCAGTAATTCTCCGCGATTTTTAGGACGGCCATCTTCGATAACACGCTTGATATGATAGGAGGCAGAGGCGCTATAAGCTTTAAAAATCAAAGACAGTGGCGGAACGCCGCCTTTGGCAATATAATCTTTAAAATTGTCGCCGGTTGCTCTTAAGACAGTACGGCCAATCAATTCATCCGCATCCCGTGAAACCGCGGCGGCGAAACGGCCAAGGTTTGCACTGTGTTTTTCCAAACTTAGCATACGCATTCTGTGTGTCCTTCTGATCATTATCAATCAGAAAACTTGATATAGCATAAATAAAATTATGTCAAATTTAAGCAGCGATTTTCAAGGCTTCGACAGGGTCAATGGTCTCTTCATACAACGCCTTACCGACAATCACCCCGTGCACACCGTACTCCTCCGCGGCCTTAACATTGCGTATGTCATCAAGGCTATGCGCCCCGCCCGAGGCTATAACTGGAATAGAGGTCTCCTGCGCCAGTGCAATGGTGGCGGTGGTATTCACGCCCTTACCCGTGCCATCGCGGGCGATATCGGTATAAATAATCGCCGCCACGCCGACATCTTCAAACATATGCGCAAGCTCATTCACATTAATGTTGGCCTTATCGACCCAGCCATTAACCATGACCATGCCCTCAATCGCATCAATGCCGACAACGATCTGGCCGGGAAATTCATAGCAGGCCTCTTTCACCAGCGCGGGATCGGTGGTGGCGGCACTGCCGATAATCACGCGGCTAACGCCTTCTTGCAGCCAATGCTCGATCTGCGCCAGATTGCGGATACCGCCGCCCAGCTGCACAGGAATATCAACATCCTTGATAATATCGCGCACGGCGTGGTGGTTCACGGGGCTGCCTTGAATGGCGCCGTCCAGATCAACAACATGCAACCACGAAAATCCGAGCGAAGCCCATTTGGCCGCCTGATTGGCGGGGCAGTCATTATATACGGTATCGCGGGTCATATCGCCCTTATAAAGGCGCACGCATTTCCCGTCTTTCAAATCTATTGCAGGGTAAATAATCATGCCCACCTGTATAATGAAACCGCGCCAAACTGGCAAGCTTGATTTACGGACGCTATGCCCTAATATTGATGCCAACAAGACATTACAAACAGATATAGGCACCCATGAAAAAACTGCTCCCCCTTTTGGCTCTTACATTTCTCCTGCCCGCGCCCGCCCTCGCTCAAAACGCAAATGCGGTGGACTATGTGGACAACGAAGCACAGTTGGAAGGCCAGTGGGTTGAGGCGCAATGCGGCGAGGAAAATGCATCGAATGCACCGCTCATCCTCGTTATCCCTCAATGGAAGGGCATTAGCGAGCACGAAATCGGCGTGGCCGAAGACCTCGGCGCACAGTGTAACAATGTGCTGGTCATCGATATGTACGGCAAAGGCATCCGCCCGCAGAACACCGAAGAGGCCGCCGCGCAATCCTCCAAATATAAAAACGATCCAGCGCTGGCGCTCTCCCGCATGAATGCGGCGCTGGATTTTGCCAAAACCAAAACGGACACTACAAATATTTCTGTTCTGGGCTATTGCTTCGGCGGTACAATGGCGCTCAACCTCGCCCGTAGCGGCGCCGACATTGAGCGCGTTGTCAGCTTCCACGGCGGCTTGGATACTACGATTACCGAAGAGATGCGCGGCGACATAACCGCCTCCATCCTCGTTCATCACGGCGATGCCGATCCGCATGTCAAAGAAGAAACTGTCGAAGAATTTTTAAGCGAAATGCGCAGTCACGCGCCTGATTGGTATTTCACCCGCTACGCCGATGCCGTCCACGCTTTCACAGAACCCAGCGCGGGCAATGACCCCTCAACAGGCGTGGCCTATAACGAAAAAGCCGACAAACGCAGCTGGGCTAGCACACTGAATTTTCTGAATGAGAATATTGGTAACTAGAGAGGCCTTTAGCCGATCACCTTACAGTAATAATGCCCCTTGATGACCTCGCCTTCGACGACGGCGTAGCAGGGATGCGTGCCGATGCGCTGGAAACCACGGCTCTCGTATAATTTCATGGCGGATTGCAAAGTCTCTCGGACGTCAAGGTTTATAACCTTCGCGCCTTCGTCCTTGGCGGCTTGCTCTGCCTCTTTCAGCAACAATGTCGCAAGGCCGTGACCACGCGCCCAAGGCGCTACAAAATTCGTGGTGAGCTGAATGCTATGCGCCTGCGCCTCGTTATTGACGGGCGGCTTTACCAATTGGCAGGTCCCGCAAATCACGCCATCTAATCGCGCAACCAGCAATACACGCGATGGCATCGTCACAACGCCTTGCCAATAGCGCTCCAGCGTTTCGCGGGAGGGTAAATGCAGCCATCCGAAACCACCACCATTTTCAATGGCAGCGTCTGTAGCATCACATAAATCATTTAAATCTGCTGTGGAGAATTGCGTGACACGCTCTACGCTTGGTACAGGCTCCAAAGGTTGGGGTTGTACTTGATCGCTCATTGGGTGATCCCTCCTGCCGCTCTTTATCGTATATTTCCTATTATACCGCGTATTTAGCTAAAATTGGCAAGATTCTATGCTGCGCTGCCCTATGGTTTCCACTGTAGGAAATCCGAGATCAAGCGCAGCCCTGCCTCATGGCTTTTTTCAGGATGGAACTGGCACCCGATCATATTATCGCGCCCGACCACGGCAGGCACCAATCCGCCATAATCGGCAAAGGCCAGAATATGGTGCATGTTGGTACACTCAAATTGATAGGAATGGACAAAATAGAAATGTGTATCGGGCTTAACGTGCCGCAGTACAAAATGCGAATTATCCTGCGCCGCAGAGGCCGACGGGATCATCAGCTCATTCCAGCCCATATGCGGGATTTTTAATTTGCTGTCATCAGGCTTCAAAGGCCGCACTTCGCCCTCTATCCAGCCTAGCCCCGCGCAAAGACCGCCCTCTAAACCGCGTGATGCCATAAGCTGCATGCCGACACAGATACCAAGGAAAGGTGTACTGCCATGATGCACATTACGCTCCAGCGCCTCAATCATACCATCCACGGCGCGCAGCCCTTCCATACAATCGCCAAACGCCCCCTGACCGGGCAGGACGATATAATCGGCGCTGTCCAGATCTTCCGCCTTGCCGGAGATCACAACCTCGAGATCCAGCGCCTCATCAGCCGCAATCTTCTCGAACGCCTTGGCCGCGCTGCGCAGATTGCCCGATCCGTAATCAATAATTATAACCTTGCTCTTGCTCATGGCCGCCAGCTTATAAGGATTTTTATGCGCGGGAAAGAGCGGAAATAGAGAAATATTTACAAACCGCGCATATCGCGCTAACCATAGTGCCATCACAAAGCATAAGAGCGGATAAGAAGATGGGTATTGCCTTTTATAAATGGTCCAAGACGGATAGCGCCACCAAGGCCAAGATAATGCGCCGCGCGCAAGCCAATATTGACGAGGTCGTTACCGCCGTAGCACCGATTATTGAGGACGTGAAAAACCGCGGCGATGCCGCCCTGATCGACTACGCTGCCAAATTCGAAAAAGCCCAGATTACCAATCTAAAAGCCACCGCCGCAGAATTCGGCGCCGCCGAGGCCGCGCTTGATGATGATTTAAAAGCCGCAATCCAGCATTGCGCGCGCAACGTCAAAAAATTCCATGCCGAACAAATGGCGCGCGTCGAAAAACCGTGGATGGTCGAGATCGAGCCGGGCGTCTTCGCGGGCGAGCAAGTCAATCCAATCGAATCGGTCGGCCTGTACGTGCCGCGTGGCAAGGGCGCGTTCCCCTCCGCGCTTTACATGCTGGCCATCCCCGCCGTACTGGCGGGCGTAAAAGACATCGCCATTGTCTCCCCGCCAACTTCGGACGGCACAACCGATGCCGCCACGCTCTACACCGCGCGGCTATGCGGCGTTGAGGACGTTTATAAATGCGGGGGCGCACAAGCCATTGCCGCGCTGGCCTACGGCACCGAGACCGTACCCAAAGTCCGCAAGGTCTTAGGGCCGGGCAGTCCGTACGTGG
>CAXBAL010000189.1:0-4573 GCA_963973475.1 uncultured Micavibrio sp. | reverse complement strand
TGCGAGGAGTTTTCCGGCTCACCGTTAAACTGTTTATTCACGACATATATACCGGCTGCCGAATCCGGATAGGCCGACTGCGACCCTAGCGGCGAAGGGTTAAAAACAAGCTTCTTTGCTTGCACATCTGCCAGCTCTACCCCTTGAGAGGATTGTACGACCAACACACCATCACCGCGCGTAAAGAAACTGACATCCATTAAACTGGCCAGTTCCTTGATCGCCTCATCCCGCTTGTCTTCCGCAGCGGCGGTAGAGCGGTTTATGTTTTTATTGTCCTGAACCGTGTCATTTAAATCGGCAATTTGTTCCAAAAGCTGATTTACACGCTCGACTGATGATTTTATTTCATCCTGGGCATCATTTCTGGAGGTCATAATCAAATCATGTAAATCATTGATTTTGTTTGCTGTTTTATCGGCTTCGCTTACGGCCTGCGCCAACAAGAAGGTGTCTTCCGGCAAATCGGAAAGTGAGGAGAAACTGTCTCTTAACCGGGAAATTTCTGCCTCCACGGATAATTCGGCTTCCGGCGCGCCATGAAATTGTTCGATCCGGCTTAGATAGCTGGATTTCACGTCCAGCGCGCCGACTGCACTAACTTGCGTCCATAAATCACGCTCAAGATTTAAATCAACATTGCGCGTAATCGTATTGCCCAGCACACCGACGGTTACGCCGTTGATTGTCTGGGCTTGCTGACCCATTGTCTTACGGGTAAAGCCTGTCGTATTCACATTGGAGACGTTGTTCGAGATCACTGAAATCTGTTGCTGCGAAACGCGCAAACCAGATAATGCCGCATCTAAACTGGATAGTCCCATAACTATAATCCTGTGCTTGTTACTATTATCCCCTTAAGTCGAAGACCCAAGGCGTTACAGTAAGCTATGCAAGGACAATGCCAATTTAAAGCAACAGGCAAAATATCGAGAATCTGAAGAGTATTTAAGGGGCGCCGTCACCGCTTAATGGTTTAACCCGTGATGATAGCGACAGGATTTTAGCATTCGCCTCACCAACGCGCTTGGCCAAAGCATCTTCCACCAAGATCGACATAAGGGCTTCCTGACGAAGCTGAGATTCAAATCGGTCACGGCCATGCATTAACTGGAAAGATTCCAGCGTGGCATTAATGCGGTCAACATTAGACGGCTTATCATAAAGAGCTGTGTAAAAATTCGGATTTTGATAAATCTTCTTAGTCAAAAAATCCATTTGCGCGTAATAGCTCGGATTCTCACCCAAAACTTCCTCGATATCAAGATCGCTATAACCAAAATCGCGCAAAAGGGATTTCATGTACGCGGGGCCCGCTGTCGGGCCAAGCGTGCTGGGGCTGCTGCTTTTCATGCCGACAATGGTGGCGAACGAATTATGCGCAACATTATATTTACTGGTCAGACTGCGTGTTTTTAGAAAAAGCCTGTATGTCTCGTTAAAGCCTTCATCATAAGCCTGAGCATTCGGCATATCTTCCACTCGCGGCCAATATAAATTCTTGGCGAGGGCGATAATATCTTCCTCATCCGCGCTAAATTCGTCATCGGCAAAATCAATATTTAAAGTCAACGGACGCGCCAATGTGCGGAAATAATCAATATCTTTATTATATCTTTCGCGCTCTTCAGGCGTGCCGGACGGGCTCGGATTGGTGGCCGGAATATTGCTTTGCCCGCGGCACATCTCCCAAAGCGAGCCATTATTATCATTTGGATTACAATATGTGTTTTTAAACTGATCAAGGCGCGCCCTTGTGTTCGTTGCCCCCCCTTCGGATGAGCTCATATGCTCTTGATAATTATAATAGTCGGCCAGAATTTTGTTCAAAGCCTGTTTATTATACTCTGCCTGTTCCTCCGTATCGGACATACTGCGCATATAAGAGCCAAAACGACACATTTGCTCGCTCGGATGATAATCCTTATGGGCTTGCGCGGCCAGCGTTCTGAAATCACGCTGTGCTTCCTGCTGCTCTTTTGCGTCTAGAAAGGATCCGATAATTTGCATCTGCTGCATCATTACAGCAGAGAATTGCTCGGCCATCTTCATCATTGGCTGAGCAATGTTATAACTTACAGTTCCTGGGTCCGGGCCTTCCAAATGCTGATTCATACGGTCTACATCACAGGTACTGACAAAGAAAATGTCGTCTCCGTCAGAGGATGCTACGGGCTGACTACAGTTATAATCATGGATCGGCGGATCATACACATTTACATCGGCATCTGTGGGGCCGCCACCTTGGGCTATTACTACCTCCAGTATTGCCGGATTGTTGATGCCATCAATGTTAAAACCGCCGAAAGCCAACTTGACCCCTTCGGTATCACGATTGCTATCTTGCGGCATCAATACCGATTCAGAAAAAAGCCCCGCCCAATCGGTTTTAATCGTTTTTTCGCCCCCGGCCTCGTTAATAAAGACGTCACTAAAGACCTCGAACCCTTTTCCTTTTATATTAAGGCGCCCCGTATGATCGTTTTTAGTAATATGCAGGCTGGCCTTATTGTCCTTTTCCCCGAAATACAAATCGTAGTTTTCGTAGTAACTGCGCATAATAGGCAGTTTTACGGAGCCATCATTGGCGACTGTAACGGTGCCCTTTATATTTTTTTCTAGATCGCCCTCGTAATGCTCGCGGAAATTCTGATTATAGGCGATGTGGTAGCGCAATTCACTACCGGGCTTCAAACCGTTTATCTTAGTGAAATAATACGGTCCCGCGCTTTCATAACGCACCGTTTCTTGCGTGAATATGGATAGGCCATAGATCATGAAACCGGCCAAAACCGCGATCAAAATACCGCCTAATACTATTTTCACTTTAAACACGTTCACAAAGATTAACCTTTATAAAATTATTACGGCGCCGGCAAAATTACGCCAGACCCGTCCACAACATTCATTTCGTTTTCAACATCATCCTGCAAGTCCATGACTGCCAGCTCCAGCAACACAGACAAAGACGCCTCACTGCGCAAATAGCTTTTGAGCATATCAAATTTTTGCATCAAGCCGATGGCCTGCAAGGCGACGCCTTTTCTTTGCACATTGGCGGGCTTATCAATTAAGTTGGTGTAGAAATTGGGATTTTGCAGCCACTTTTTAGTCATTACACCCATCTGGGCATAGTAACTCGGGTTCTCGCCAAGAAGCCTTAATATTTCGGCTTCGGCAGCCGCTTGATCGCCCGGCGCGGCAGGATCAACAATCCCCAAATCTACCAACATCGCAACCAGATAATCGCGCGATCCGGCAGTACCTGCAGACTTCATTCCGACAATTGCATTGAAAGATGCTTCGGCAACGGAGCGTTTAGCGACTAAAGAGCGGACATCCATATAGGCTTTTTGAATATCGGTAAGTCCGGCTTTAATACTCCCATCGCCCGGCGGTGCCAAATCGGCCGCGTCAGGACGTACAAAAACATCATGCGCATAAAGATTGCTGGCAAGCGCAAATACATGACGCTCGTCCTGCGTCAACTGAAGATTGGCTGTACCACCAGGTCCGGCAACAGGCGTATCCGTAAAATCGACATCCAGTGTCCACGGGAAATCGACCGTTCTCGCATAATCAATATCTTTGTTATAGCGCTGGCGCCTCAACGCAGATTCACCGCTGGCTCCCGTTACCGGGCTGGTGCCGCGACACATTTCCCACAAACCGTTATTATGATCACGCGGGTTACAGTAAACTCCTCTGAACTGTAACAGACGCCCTTCTTTATCAAGGCCCGGCCCATAAACTGCGCTCGTATTGGGGGAGCCCAATTGACGTCCGATAGAGCGCTGTCCTAGTGTTAAAGCAGTAATTTCACTTTTACGTTCGGACGCGGCAAGGCTCTTAACCGCACTACCGAATTCACACATCCCTACGCTCGGGTGATAATCTTTATGGGCCTGCGCTTGCAGTCTTTGAAACAACCGCTGGGTTTCCAGCTGGTGCTTTGCATCCAGAAAAGATCCGAATATCTGCACTTGTGACATTGCCACTACGGTAAGTTGCTGTGTCATCAACATCATGGCCGGTAAGATATTGTCTTCGAAAAGATCGGATATCATCCATGTTTCCAACGCATTGAATTCAGCATCCAGATGATTATTAACCACCTCGACCGTACTATCAGAACCGCTAAACCACTGCGGATAATCGACGGTATTGATCATATTAATACAGCGGCAACACGATTGCGCACGCCCTTCTTTTACGCCGGTGGCTAGCAAGAACACGGTTAATGCAACGAGTCCCAAACCGGATTTCAATCCTTTTACGGTCATACAATATCTTCCCATACTCGGCCTCGCTCTAATTTCTTAAACTCGTTAAATTTCTGAAGTCTTCTTCTTTGTCATCTTCGAGATTTGATGACAACAAGACAGACAAAATCATTTCATGCCTGAGCTCGCTCTCGTAGATAGCGCGGTCAAGCATCAATTCGATGGCATTCAAAGCCGCCTTTTTACGTTTTACGTTCATCGGCTTATCCTGAAGATCCGTAAAGAAATCGGTATTTTGGAATATCTTCTTTCCTACGGCCTCAAGCTGTGCATAGTAGCTCGGATTTTCC
>CAXBAL010000188.1:0-4622 GCA_963973475.1 uncultured Micavibrio sp. | reverse complement strand
GTCTTCGAGATTTATATCTGGGAGGTCTCTCTGGATTCAGATAATGCCACGGGTATTAACTGGGAAGGTATTGAAAATCTGGGTAAATATAATCTTGGAATATCAATCCCGGGCGGTACACCTGCCGCGTTTAATCCGATAAGTATCGGTCTGCCTACAACGGGTGATGCTGCTTTGGGTGCCGATGATGTTCTTCAGTTTATCTCCGGTCATGGTGCCGTCAAAACTATCTCCCAGCCGCAGATTACCGTTCTGGCAGGGGCGGAGGCCACTTTACGCGCCGCCGATACTACTAACTATGTGTCCTCGCTTAGCCGCTCTGTCGATAACGGTGAGGTTACGGTTTCTACCGAGACGGATTCCGTGGATACAGGCTTTACCCTGACGATTGCCAGCGACTGGAACAACGCAACTATTTACGGCTCTATTGATATCGAGTTACAAGAATTCCAAGGCTTCCAGAACTTTGATGCCGATGGCACGGTTCTGCAGCTTCCTGCCACGACCGAGCGCGAGCTTTCAACGCAAATACGTATTCGTCCGGGTGATTCCTTGTTGATCGCCGGTCTGGTGCGTGAATCCGATGAGTTTGACAGCTCTGGTCCCGGCTTCAACAGGCCGTTCTTCCCGACATCACGCAGTGCCGCGGTCTCTAATACTGAGCTTGTTTTCCTTCTTAAGCCTCGCGTCATTGTTTACACGGCAGATGAAGTTGGTTCTAGTCCTGACCGGTCACAAAGTTCGGTCTATACCAGCACGGCACCAGGCAAGGTCTATGAAGAAAATGCGTTCCCGATGGGTACGCTCTCTAACGAGCAGTTAAATCCCAGCTTGTCCAATGAGTAAATAACCGTCATAATAAAATGGTGTGATTCGCTCGTTTTTTGTGTGGATTATGCTATACTAATTGTCAATGTATACCTCGCCCTTTAATTTATTTAATAACAAGACCGTAATGTCAGGCCGCATCGTTCAGTTTTTTACGACCTTTATACTCATACTGCTATTGCTGGTAAGCGCGGCATATGCGCAAGGGCCCTCGGCCTTTTTTGACCCCGGGGCGCAGCAGGGTGGTGGTGGCGGCGCTATCGGCGGCGGATTGGTTCCTGTCGAGCCGAGTGTCGATGGCGGCGAAGTGCCGATCGGCGCAACGGCCCAAGTGGTTGTACGCTTCCGTAATGAAGGCTCGCAACCTGTGCAAACCACCTCAATCCGTTTATATCCGTCTTCAACCATCTCGGCCAATATTTCTCTCGATCAGTGTCAGGAAGCCTCTTTGGATCCTGGCGCGGAATGTGCGATTGCGCTCTCGGTTAAGGGGCTTCAGGCCGGATCGTGGCGCGTTGAAATGCTGGTTTCACACACAGGCCGCACACGGTTGGTATCCGCCACAATTACCGGCACGGTCGCAGCATCGGGGGAAGGTGCTGACAGGCTCTCCAGCGATATCGAGGCAATTCCCGATGAAGTTGATTTTGAATCGCTTTCTGCCGGTCAGGCTTTGGTGGAACCTGTTATTTTGCGCAACATAACATCTGTGCCAATTACTATATCCGATATATATATTGATGCTCCCGATAATGCGGGATTTTCAATGAAAACAGAATGTAAGGAATTACAGCCGGGGCAGGCTTGCATCGCCACTGTGCGCTGGTCGCCGTCTATGCGCGGTCCCGTCTCCGGCGTATTGGTCGCAAAGCATGACGGCCCAACGGCTGTTACCAGTGTGCCTTTGCGCGGCGAATATGAGCCCGATGATGTAGATGAAGCGCTGGTATTTCCAAGCGCAGTACCGGGCAGGGGGCTTTTGGTGGCCTCGCAAACCGAAATTGATTTTGGCGATGATATTACCAGAGCGTCAACAATTACTGTATCTCTTGTGAATGCGGGCGATACTGAATTGACGATACGCGACATAATCGTTGCCGGGCAGGATAACGGCCTTTCCATTCGCGGCGCTGGCTGCCAACCCGGTCAGGTGTTGGAGCCAATAGAGGCTTGCCCGCTTACGCTCTCATGGTCTCCAACCTCCATCGGTCCATTGCTGGATGATATTCAGGTCGTGCATAGCGGTGCCCGTGGGGTACTCGTCTTACCTGTGCGCGGCGAAGCCTCCAGCGTGGTCTCGCAAGATCAGGGCACGATTATGATGTCCAGTTTGCCGCCCCCCCCTATGACTATTGGCGGGACGGACATTGCATCTCCGGATGATGAATTTACCAGTGGTGTCGATGATTTTGACCCTGCGGCAGAAAATGAGCGCGCAGCAAGTGACAATCGTAACCGCGCGGCGCCTCGCGGTTTTATGCCAGCGGTCAGCAATCCTGCCAGTGTACTGGATGGTTTGAAAATTACATCATTTTCTCCAACGCGCGCAATCGTCGCCGGACCGGGCGGAAGCCGCATCGTGTTCAACAACGAAGACGTTGTTCTGGGCGGCGTGCCTTGGGAAGTTAATATCCAGCGTAACGGCATTGAATTCACCAATCAGGGGCAGACGGTTCTTTTGCTCTTTGATCGGTCTCTCTCTTCAGCCGCTCGTGTTAGCACTCCTGCTGCAAGTTCTTCATCCGGCGCCAGTGCACTTTCGGGCACGAGTGATGAATGATTAATCGGGGCTTCCCGTGGTACACCAAAGGTAAACTATGAGCGATATAAGCAATCCTGACGACGAAGACACCACAAAGGGCTTAGAGAAACAACGCCTGCAAGAGCGCCGCCGCGTGCGTTCCGGTGAGGGACGTGAGCGTTATCTGGATATGGTGCAGCGTGAGCGCGCCTTGCTGCTCGATCAGGGGATTGCGCGCTCTACAGAACAGCTTTTGGATATGGCCGGCGCGGTTACCGCCTCCGAGCAAGAAGAAGAAGGTATCAAAGACCGCGCGACGGGCGACCAGCTGCGCGCCGTCTTACCAGTACAATCATGGCTCCCACTTAGTATCCACTTAATCGGCTTGCGTGATTCCGTGCTGCGCGTTGCGCCTTTGCATGATTTGAATGACCGTCAGGTTCAATCCTTGCTTTCCACCGCCAATCGAAGTGGTTTCCATGTCGAGCGTGTCGAGATCGAGGTCTGGGACAGGAAAGAGCTTATTGATACGCTCCGCTCCGTGCACGATTTGTCGGCGGATCGCTGTGAGAAAACGCTTTCGCTCTGGTTGGCCGATACCGATAACGGTTTGCTGCTAAACCAGTTCCAACGCGACATGCTCGCCGAAGCTTTGCAAATGCGCGCCTCCGATATTCATTTGGTTCAGGATAATAACCCCGAGGCGCCGAACTGGATTCAATACCGCATTGACGGTGATATGATTCCGATGCACTTGCTCCCCTCCGAGGCGATGGCGCGCTTAACGACCTTGCTCAAACGTGATGCGGGTTTGAACTTCGGGGATCGTGTAACCCCCAAAGATGGACGTTTCGGCTTTATCTGGCAAGGGCGCTCGATCGACGTTCGTGTTGCCGCGGGGCCGCAGGCGCAAGATGGTGAAAAACTAACGCTGCGTTTGCTTGACCGCGCCGCGCTGAAAGGCTTTGACGAGCTGTTCCGCCGCCATGTCGATGTCGGCGATTATCTGGCAAAATTGCTCTCGCCCGAGATTAAAGGGGGCGGAGGTCTTATTCTGCTCTCAGGTCCGACAGGGTCCGGTAAAACCACAACACTTTATGCTTGCGTGCAACAGATCGACCGCCGCCGCCGCCATGTTTTGACCATTGAAGATCCTATCGAATACGAATTGCGATACGCAACGCAGTGGCAGGTGCGCCCCGGTATGCCGGGTGGCTCGTTCGCTGATCTGATCCGCGCCGCCATGCGTCATGATCCCGACTATATTATCATCGGGGAAATGCGTGACCCCGATACGGTGGAAACCTCTCTGAAGGCCGCCGAATCCGGCCACACGGTTATATCCACCATCCACGCCGACACGGCGTTGCAAACCTTCGAGCGTTTACGTTCCCTGATGCCGCCCGAGCGTGAGAAGTCCTCGTCCTATACACTGGCGCAGCAGGTGCGCGCGATCATGAACCAGCGTTTGGTCAGAACATTATGCCAAGGTTGCTCGCATAAAACCGAAGTCAAGGACGTTTTGAGCGAGCATGAGATGCATATGCTGGATTTGGATTCCGATGTAAAAGTACGCCGTCATAACACATCGGGCTGTGATCTTTGTAACCGCACTCTGCTTTTGGACGCTTTGCTGATCACGCTCGGCCCGTCCCAGCGTAACGACATCTATGAGGCCCTTATGAGTAACGTTAACCGTATTCCCGAACAAGAAGGTGTTATGGTGCACACCCGTAAGGAAGGGCTGGTTGATCTGGTCGTGACAGGGCTGGTTGATCCGAAAGCGGCCTTGAGTTATCTGGAGGAATAAATCGTTTATCTCTGCTCACACTTGTTTTTTACTATTTAACAATCCATATTCTTCTAATGAATTTTCCGTAATGTATTAATAAATTCTAAAAAAATAACGGTTTATAATAGATAAGAATACAAACTGCTCTTTATCTAGAGGACTTTAATGCAACAATGGATCGCACAGATCGCGTATGAGACGACTTCCGGCCCGAAAAAGGTCGAGGAATCGTTTTATTTACCGACGATGGACGATGTGCGT
>CAXBAL010000187.1:0-4658 GCA_963973475.1 uncultured Micavibrio sp. | reverse complement strand
CTTTGCCGGTGCAAAAATATGCAAAGCGGTATGGGGGGGCAAAGGCATGGTCAAGTTTGGGGCCCGTTTTTATTCACTGCTGGTTACGGGGGCTTTGACCGTAATATCGTTGGGTTCCTTATCGGAAATCTCGTTATTCGCCTGTTGAATTTGCGGATCTTTCGGCAGGCCTTGCTCCAGCTTTTCATTGATTGTGGCCATCAGCTTCTCATCATCCTTTATATGATTTTTCGCCCGCTCCCACTGGAATTTAGCCTCCAGCTTGCGGCCAACCTTCCAATAGGCATCGCCCAGATGGTCGTTGATTGTTGGGTCATAGGGGAGCAACTCAACGGCGCGTTCCAGATATTTAACAGCCTGTTTGTATTCGCCGTCGCGGTATAAAATCCACCCCAGAGAATCAGTGATATAGCCGTCATTCGGCTCCAGCTTGGCGGCTTTTTGTATCATATCGCGCGCCTTGTCCAGATTCTTGCCCTGATCGGCCCATGCATAACCAAGATAGTTGAGCACATAGGGTTGGTCGGGTTTGAAATCCAGTGCGGCTTGTAAATCCTGCTCCGCGCGCTCCCAATTGCCTTGACGCTCCAGCGCCATGCCGCGGACATAATAAAGATGCCAATAATCGGGCAGGATATTGTCTGTGCCTATTTTCTCTTCGGCTTCGTCGTAAGCGGCAATGGCGGCGTCGAAATTGTCTGCTCTACGGTGAACATCACCAATCTTGATGAGCGATTCCAGATCATTTTCAGTCTCTGCCAGATTGCGCAAGGCTGTAATTGCCTCTTCACTGCGCCCGCTTTCTTCCAGCAAATTGGCAATTTCACGCTGGGCCTCGGCGCTATAGTCGCTTTCATCTTTGATGGAGTTGTAATAAGCGATGGCTTCGTCATAACGATCATTGCGCCCGGCAATGCCTGCCAGAAGAATATGCGTTTCCACATCATCAGGGTTCAGATAAAGCGCCATATGGGCGAAAATATGGGCACTGTCGTCACTGCCTTCCTGAAAGAAGAGCCGCGCCATATCATAAAGTGCCAAACCGATGCCTTCCTGCGGGGAGGCGATGCCTTCGAAACCCTTAATGGCTTCGCCGGCCTCGATATTTTTGATTTTTTCGGCGGCGTCCCGATCGCTAGGGTTAAATGCAATGACTTGCTCATAAACTTCTTTGGCCTTTTCGAGGCGGCCTATACCGGCATAGATATCACCGGCGCGCTTAAGCTCATTAATAGTAAACCCGCCAAGGGCAAGCGATTCAGCCAGTAAATTTTCCACCTGATCTTTGTCATCCAGATAATAGGCAATCAAAATACCGTGAGAAATATGAATAGAATTCTTTTCCAATCCTGTGATATCCAGATTGCCCTTTCCGGCCTCCAGCCAGCTATGGAGCATCGGTTTAATGAAATCGGCAATCCCGCCCGCGTTCATGTTCTGCATGATCAGCGCGGCCTGATCGTATTCCTTGTTCTTAAAGGCTTCGACGGCCAAAAATAGCTGCCCGATGGATTCGTCTTTTTCCTGCTTGGAAAGCTCATGGGCGAGTTTGAAGGCCTCTTCATATTGACCTGCGCCGATAGAGAGCATGATAGCGCGTTTGAGCAGCGCAGGATTGGTCGTATCTTCGCTCAGACTTTTGCTCATGAAATTATGGGCGTTGTCCCAATCGTGGTGACGCTGAGCATAAAAACCGGCCAGATAGCTGCCGGCAAAGCCTGTCGGCTGAAAGCGGTTCTCGTATAAAGTGTTGTATTCAGGGTGCGGGGCGGCATGAATGATGGCACTGGCTTCTTTTTCCAGCGCGGCAGGGATCAGTGATCCGCTATCATCTTTTGTGTATTCATGTGCCCCAACGCCCAAAGCCGCGCCTGCTAATAATGCGAGTACTATTTTCAATGGTCCGGCTCCTTCTTTATTCTTCATGATCTGGTAATCACCTTTGTCTTACATATTCGGATAATTCGGTCCGTCCCCGCCATAGGGAACAACCCAATCTATATTCTGTGACGGGTCTTTGATGTCACAGGTTTTGCAATGCACGCAGTTTTGCGCATTGATCTGGAATTTGTCATTGCCTTGTTCGTCTTTCACAAATTCGTATACGCCCGCCGGGCAATATCGTTGCGAGGGGCCAGCATACTTCTTTAAGTTTACATCAACAGGTATTGACGGATCCTTAAGTTTCAAGTGTGAAGGCTGGTTTTCCGCGTGATTGGTGTTTGAAAATGACACCGAAGTCAGGCGGTCAAACGTAATAACCCCGTCCGGTTTGGGGTAGTCGATATTGATGCATTGATCGGCGGGTTTCATTTGCGCATAATCGGCGTGGTTCTTGAGCGTCCATGGTGACATACCTAGTGATATAGTCTCCCATGCGGCGTTGACCAGTCCGAACCATAAGCCTTTATGAAAGCCGGGGCGAATATTGCGCACGGCTTTTAATTCCTTCCACAGCCACGATTTCTTGATGTTATCGGTATAGGCTTCGCACTCAATGCCCCAGTCCTCGGATCTGGTGATGGCATCGAAAACGCTCTCGGCGGCGATCATGCCTGATTTCATGGCGGTGTGATTGCCTTTGATTTTTGGCGTGTTCAGGAAGCCCGCGCAATCCCCGATCAAAACGCCGCCGGCAAAGGTAAGTTTGGGCAGGGATTGAAACCCGCCCTCGACCAGCGCGCGCGCTCCATACGCAATGCGCCGTCCGCCTTCCAGTAGCGGTTTAATCGCTGGGTGCGTTTTAAAACGCTGCATTTCCTGATAGGGCGAAAGGTAAGGATTTTTGTAATCCAATCCGACCACAAAGCCGATCGAGATTTGATTGTTCTCCATATGATAAATCCACGACCCACCGTAAGTCTCACTATCCATCGGCCAGCCGAGTGTATGGGTGATCGAGCCTTCCTCGTGCTTGACCGGATCAATCTCCCAGATTTCCTTGACGCCAAGGCCGTAGGTTTGCGGATCGCTGTCCTTGCGCAAATCAAATTTGTTAATTAGGGTCTTGGTAAGGGAGCCGTGACATCCTTCGGCAAAAATAGTCTGACGGGCGTGAAGTTCGTATCCCGGCTCGAACGCGTCGGTCTTATTGCCATCCTTATCCAGCCCCATATCGGCAGTGGCCACGCCGATCACCGCGCCTTTATCATCATAGAGCACTTCGGAGGCGGCGAAGCCGGGGAAGACCTCGACTTCTAGGGCTTCGGCCTGCTCGGCCAACCAGCGGCCAAGATTGCCCAGCGAGATAATATAATTGCCGTGATTTTTCATCTGCGGCGGGGTGGGCATTTTAAGCGCCTTGGTTTCGGTCAAAAACAGGAATTGATCCTTCTTGGCCTCGCAAGTGAGCGGCGCACCTTTTTCTTTCCAGTCGGGGATAAGCTCATTAAGCGCGCGCGGCTCGAACACCGCGCCGGAGAGCAAATGCGCGCCCACTTCCGAGCCTTTTTCCAGCACGCAAACCGTGATCTCTTTTCCTGCTTCTGCCGCAAGCTGCTTGAGCCGAATTGCGCAAGACAGGCCTGATGGCCCCGCGCCAACTATTACAACATCAAACTCCATATTTTCGCGATCGGAACGGATAGGATCTGGCATAACTCTCTTAAGACCTCTTTCTTTTTATAATCGTTTATCATACCCTAAAAATTAAGCATCCTCTAGTGAGAAGACAAATGGAACGCCAAGCCTTAAAAGCAGCATTGGAATGGTATGTCGATAACGGCGTCGATGAGGCAATCGGCTATGAGGCCGTTGACCGTTTTGCCGTGGCCAAAGCGCAGGCTGATAAATCCGTGGCCGATGTTATTCGCGCGGAAAACAACGCTGCTGAAGCGAAAGGCGTACCCATACCTTCTTCGCAAAACGCTCCGCTCGGCGCGTCCGATGCGCGCGCCGAAGCCATTAAGGCAGCGCTGGACGCCGCGACGCTGGAAGAATTAGAAGCCACCATCGCCGCGTTCGAAGGCATCGGCCTGAAAAAGACCGCTAGCAATATGGTTTTTTCCGGTGGCAATAAGGACGCCTCTATCATGTATATCGGCGATGCGCCGGCGGCCGATGATGACCGCGCGGGAAAACCGTTTGTGGGCGTGGACGGGCGTTTTCTCGATGTAATGTTCAGAGCCGTTGATATTGCCCGCGACGCGGAAGAGGTCGAAAAAGCGCTCTACCTCACCAATTTACTGAACTGGCGGCCCCCCGGTGGGCGTAGTCCTGCGCCTGGTGAGATCGAAGCCAGCCTGCCTTTCATCGAGCGCCATATTCAATTGGCCGCCCCCAAGCTATTGGTGTTTAGCGGCGGCACGGTGGCTAAGGCGCTTCTCGGGCGCAGTGAAGGTTTATCCAAACTCCGCAAGCGCTGGCATGACTATACGCCGCAATGCGAAGAATTGCGTGATGGAGCTGTGACCATACCCGCAATAGTAACGTTTGCACCCTCATATTTGCTGAACACACCAGCACAGAAACGCGGCGCTTGGACGGACCTTTTGATGATAAAATCGCGTTTGAATGCTATATAATCATCACATTATTCCATAAAATAAATCAAACGCGCTAAAATTTTTTTTATGAAAATAGTCGCCATTTTCTGGACAAATGGTTTTTTCTGGTGTATTACCCTTGCATCATGAAGAAATTGAGGCAAATGACAGCGC
>CAXBAL010000186.1:0-4684 GCA_963973475.1 uncultured Micavibrio sp. | reverse complement strand
TAGCCTATATTCAAAGCAATTCCCGACAATGATGTGAAATCATTATTATTGTTCTCAACTATATCGAGTTGTACACTCTTCTGAATTTCCTCTTTTTGCATATCTTTAACAGTATCATATAGTAAATTCATATTCTCGGCGCTAATGTTGTGCCTATCGAATTCTATACCCTGCTCCTGCTCAATTCTAGAGGCGGCGTCTTCATATCTATCATCCAAAAACCTATTATTATTAACGGGCAGCGGTTCATTGAAAATTTCCACTTCAGGATTTTCTTCTAATGTAGCCGCTATATCATTTCTTTTATCAACAAAATTCTGCCTTCTTTCTGTAATGCTTACTTCCGCTTCACGCGCGACAGCTCTTCTTTCATCGGCATCAAGATCAAAGAACTCCTCGGTCTCAATATCTTGCTCTTGAACTATAATTGCTAAGGCTGCGCGCTCATCAGTATTTAAACCCTTTTCATTTTCGGCCGACCATAAAGCACTATCATTGTCTTTCAACACATTTTGCAGCAAGTTAATTTGATCACTCATCTCTGCAATTTTTTCATCCAGATCGGCCAATATTTGCTGCATCATCACCTGTATATACGCGGCGCGGTTTTTCTCGGCGTCTTTTTCGGATTTGGTGGCGGCGGAGCCGAATTTGGCGGCGAGGCGCATGCCCGCGTTTGCGATGGAGCTGTTCCCGCCCGTATCACCGTTCATGATGGCGCCGTGGATGGCGTTGTACATTTCATGGTCGGCGTTCGCGCGGCTTCCTGCGAAGGCATTGCCTTGGGCGCCTAGATCGGCCGCAGCCTCCGGCGCGGTATCTTGTGATATTTCTAATGGTTCGCGGGCGTTTAAGGCCGCGGCAAAGTTATTCGTTAACATATTAATCTTCCCCTACACACGAGATAAGTGTATAACGGATCAATTAATAAAAAGTTATTATGTAAATAGCATTTTAGCTAAATACAATTAAAATTTTAGATATTCATACTTTGTTGATAATTAAGGGCAATTCTAGGTTGTCCACAGGCCGGGCGCTATCCCGCGGAAGCTCTGAAACGGACTATATTTTGCCGCTGCTGGCGACATATTTTTATTGCCGAAATGGTAAAAAAGGCAACAAAAACGGGCGCAAAATAATTGAAAAAAAAATTATTTTCGCACCATGACAGCCGTGAAAAACCCGTCCGTATTATGACGGTGCGGGGTTAATCGCATATAGGGCGAACCAATGCCAAGGTCCAGATCAACGGGCGCGACCTCGAATTCAGGGTGCTCGGCCAGAAACGCGGCGATGCGGTCTTCATTCTCCGCAGGCAGGAGCGAGCAAGTCGCATAGACCAGATGCCCGCCCGGTTTCACTGCGCCGCATGCGCGCTCCATGATCTCGGCCTGTATGGTGCAAAGCTCGGCCACATCGGGGCCATAGGTTTTCCAGCGCATATCGGGGTTGCGGCGCCATGTGCCCGACCCGCTGCACGGAACATCCAGCAGCACGACATCGAATTTTTCTTTTTGGCGGCGGAGCCATTTGCGGTTTTTCTCGTCCTCAAGGCTACGCACTTCCACGATATCGGCAATGCCTGCCTTTTTATAGCGCAGGCGGCCTTTTTCAAGGCGGGAGGTATCGTTATCCATCGCGACAATGCGCCCCTTGCGCTGCATCGCGCAGGCCAGAGCCAGCGTTTTACCGCCGCCGCCCGCGCAGAAATCCAGCACTTGCATGCCCGGTTGGGCATTACAGAGATTGGCAATCATTTGCGAGCCTTCGTCCTGAATCTCGACCCAGCCTTTGTTGAAGGCCTTGGTTTTCGACAGATAGGCCTTTTCCACGCAGCGCAAGCCGTGCGGGCTGTAGGGTGTGCGGGTGGTTTCAACGCGGTCTTTGGCCAGCGTGGTCTGCACGCGCTCGATCTCGCTGGTGAAGGTATTAACGCGCAAATCCAGCGTGGCGGCGTTCATCATGCCTTCCAGCTCGGCCTTGAAATTCTCACCGAAATAGGCTTGCAGCGGCTCGATATAATCTGGTGGGCATTCGCAGGCGATCTCGATCGGCATATCTTTGCGCACGGGGTCTTCAATGCCTTCCAAGGCTTTGATCATGGATAGCTCTTCGTCCTCAAGGCGATCAGGGGCGTGGTCAGAGCCGTCATAAAGGTCTTTGAAGCGGGACATGGAGTTATTGCGCACCAGCGCCAGATAGCAAATCACACGGTTGCGGGCGGTATCGCGCACGCCCAGATATGCGCACCACCAGCTCAAACGGGCATGGTGACGCATGAGGTCATAGGCGTATTCAGCAATAAAGGCGCGGTCTTTCGAGCCGATATAACGGCGCGGGCGCATATAATCGCCAACGGCCGAGTCCATAGGGACGCGGGCATCATAAACTTTTTCCAGCAGTTCGGTAACGGCTTCTATTCGGGCTTGTGGCTTCATGGGGGCTATCCATAGCAGAGGCAGGCGTGAATTAATAGAAAAATCACGCCCGCGCCCTTGATTAATCATTGCAGCGCACAAATTCTTTAGGTGTAATAACATTTATATCTTGGGAAGGATAAAACCAAATGAGCACGCTTTATGAGCCGATAAAAATTGGTGATACAGACTTAAAGAACCGCGCCGTAATGGCGCCGCTGACGCGTGGGCGTGCAGGCGAGAGCCGCATTCCCAATGATTTGATGGCCGAATATTACGGCCAGCGCGCAGGTGATGCGGGACTGATTATTGCCGAGGCCACCGCGATTTCCAAGCAAGGATACGGCTGGCCGGGCGCGCCCGCGATGTATAATGACGACCATGAGGCGGGCTGGAAGAAAACCACCAAGGCCGTGCATGAGAAGGGCGGCAAGATTTATCTCCAGCTCTGGCATATGGGGCGCGTGAAGGACGAGAGCACGTATGAAGAGGGCGAGCAAGCCGTTGGTCCGAGCGCGGTTGCAGCAGCGAATAATATCCGCCGTGCCTCGGGTAAAGCTTACCCGAAGCCACGCGCTCTGGAAGCCGCTGAGCTGGACGGGATTGTGCAGGATTATGTGGAGGGTGCGAAGCGTGCCATGCGCGCCGGATTTGACGGTGTAGAGATACATGCCGCTAACGGGTATCTGCTGGATCAGTTTTTGCGCAATGGTGCCAACCGCCGTGATGATGAATTTGGCGGCTCCGCCGAAAACCGCATTAAATTCCCGCTGATGGTGACAAAGGCCGTGGCGGATGCGATTGGCGCGGGTAAAGTCGGCATTCGCATTTCGCCAACCAATCCGTTCAATGATATGAGCGATAGCGACCCCAAAGCCCTGTTCACCGCCTTTGCGACAGAGCTAAGCAAGCTGGGGCTGGCGTATTTGCATATATTGGAGCCGATCAAGAAAAGCCATCCGTTCCGCGGCAATGATGAATATCTCACGCCCTTCATTAACGAGGCCTATGGCGGTCATTTAATGGTCAATGGTGGATACGGACTGGAAGAAGCGGAAGAGGCGCTGAAAAAACATAAGGCCGAGCTGGTGGCCTTTGGCGTGCCGTATCTGGCCAACCCCGATTTGCTGGCGCGGTTTAAAGCGCGGGCGGCACTAAATACTCCCAATCAAGATACCTTTTATACGGCCGGTGCGGAAGGGTATACCGATTATCCGTTCTTGAAGAGTAAAGAGAAGGCGGCTTAGCCTAATGCAACAATAAAACAAATAAAAAAACCCGGATGGCCAACTTGCGCATCCGGGTTTTTCAAACTTTGCGCTTACGCGCTAAATTTTAGTGAACGTCGTGACCGTGGTCAGCGTCAACGTCGGCTTCTGCATCAACATCAGCTTCGATTTCGCCATCAACAGCTTCAACGTCAGCATCTGCATCAGTAGCAACTTCAGCATCAACAGCGGCGTCAGCAGCATGCTCAGCGTCAACAGCGGCATCAACAGCAGCGTCAGTTGCAGCTTCAGCTTCGATAGCAGCATCAGTTGAGTGATCAACAGTTTCGTCAGCGAATGCCGGAGCAGCAGCAAAAAGTGCAACAGCGGCCAAAATTAGAGTTTTTTTCATGTTATTACTTTTCCTTTTGAAAAATACTTCGCCGGGAACTACTCCTGGCGAAAACGGAGTCACTATGCTCTTATTTTATAAATTTGCAAGAAATAAATTTAACTGCCCTGAAAGCCATAGTTTGCAATGGTTTCAGGGCGTTAGCCAAAAATATACTCTAGCTGTTGGCTTTATAATTTGGAGCCTCGCGGGTGATTGTGACGTCATGGACATGAGATTCCTTGTACCCTGCCCCCGTCATACGAATAAATTCCGCGCGGTCTTTCATATCGGCAATGGTGGCCGATCCGGTATAGCCCATCGCGGCCTTTAAGCCGCCGACCATTTGGTGAATAACCCCGCCGATTGAGCCTTTATAAGGCACGCGCCCCTCAATGCCTTCGGGCACCAGCTTGTTGGATTGTGTGGTTCCGGCCTGGAAGTAACGGTCTGCCGAGCCTTTGACCATCGCGCCCACAGAGCCCATACCGCGGTAGGATTTATAGGAGCGCCCTTGATAGAGAATGACCTCACCCGGTGCGGCGTCCGTTCCCGCAAACATCGAACCCATCATGGCAACATCCGCGCCTGCGGCGATAGCCTTGGCAAAGTCGCCGGAGTATTTGATCCCGCCATCGGCGATAACGGGGATATTCTTTTTCGCACAT
>CAXBAL010000185.1:0-4693 GCA_963973475.1 uncultured Micavibrio sp. | reverse complement strand
TTATTCTGGACGGCCCTGAATATGATTTGAATTTAACCGCCAATACCCAACCCGCCTTGATGGCAATGTCGATGGCCGTGGTGGAGATTTTGAAAAAGCAGGGCGGTTTGAAAATAGAGGATATCTGTTCCTATGTAGCTGGCCATTCGTTGGGCGAATATTCCGCCTTGACGGCGGCGGGCGCGCTGGAGATTGAAGAAACCGCAAGGCTACTCCGTATTCGCGGCGATGCCATGCAAAAGGCCGTGCCGTTTGGCGTTGGTTCCATGGCCGCAATTCTGGGGCTGGATTTTGAAGATGTGAAGGCGATTGCGCTGGAGGCATCCAACGGCGAGATATGCGAAGCCGCCAATGACAATTCGGTCGGGCAGGTTGTGGTCTCCGGTCATGCGGGCGCGGTGGCCGCCGCGATTACACTGGCGCAGGAAAAAGGCGCGAAAAAAGCGGTCGAGCTTCCGGTTTCCGCTCCGTTCCATTGTGCGCTGATGCAACCAGCAGCAGACGCGATGCGCGATGCCTTGGCCGATGCGAAAATGAAAAAACCCGTGGTGCCAGTGGTGGCCAATGTGACCGCAAGCGCCACCCAAGACCCCGAAGAAATCCGTGATTTGCTCGTGCGCCAAGTCACAGGCACCGTGCGCTGGCGCGAATCCGTGATCTGGATGAAAGATAATGGCGTTGAGGAAATGATCGAGCTGGGTGCAGGCAAGGTCCTCTCCGGCCTCATCCGCCGCATCGACCGTGAAATTAGCTGCGAAAGCGTCGGCACGCCCGAGCAGATCGAGGCAATTATTAATAAGCTGAAGTAATGTCTTCGGAAATTGTGAGTCTCGATTTACCGCGCGCTCAAGCGGTGCCTTCTTATATAGAGGCGCTGCAAGAGGGCTATTATCTGGGCATTCAGCCTGTAAAAACACCGGAGGAAATAGCCGAAATTCAAGTGGACCCCAATGCGCATCTGCAAAGCCTGAATGAGCAAAAAACAGGGACATTCGAAACGCCTGACGGTACGGTCACAAACTTTGTGCCTTATGAGACCCTCTGGCTAATACAGGGCGATACTTTCATAGGCAGCGTTTCCTTCCGCCATGAATTGAACGAGGTTCTGGAGAATTTCGGCGGCCATATCGGATACGGTATTCGTCCGTCTTATGTGGGAAAAGGGTATGCTACGCAGGCCTTGTACTTAACGCGAAAAAAGGCTTTTTCTATGGGCATAGATCGTTTATTACTAACCTGCTCGCCGGAAAATCCGGCGTCGGAAAAAGTCATCGTAAAAAATGGCGGAGAATTTATAGATATCTCTTATAAAACGTATGGTTATAAAATGCTGACCAAAAGATATTGGGTTCACACGAAAACATAAAATCAGGAGTGTAAAGATGTTCGATTTAACAGGTAAGGCCGCATTGGTCACAGGCGCAACAGGTGGTATTGGCGGAGAGATTGCCAAGGCGTTGCATGCGCAAGGGGCCCATGTGGGCATCTCTGGCCGTAACACGGATAAACTGGAAGCGCTGGCCAAGGAACTTGGTGAGCGCGTGAGTGTTTTGACCGCTGATCTGTCATCTGACGAAGCTGTAACAGAGCTGGTGAAGCGCGCCGAAGAGCAAATGGGGCAGATTGATATTCTTGTGAATAATGCAGGTCTTACCCGCGATAATTTGTCCATGCGCATGAAAGATGATGAATGGCAGGACGTGATTGATGTCAATTTGACCGCGCCGTTTAAGCTCGCCAAAGCCGTGCAGCGCGGTATGATGAAGCGCCGCAACGGCCGCATTATCAATATTTCCTCCGTCGTCGGCGTGACCGGAAATCCAGGACAGTGTAATTACGTGGCTTCCAAGGCCGGAATGATTGGCTGGTCGAAAGCCATGGCGCAGGAAATTGCCAGCCGCGGCATCACTGTAAATTGCATCGCGCCGGGCTTTATCGCCACCGCCATGACAGAGGCTCTGACCGATGACCAGAAGGCCAAGATTAATAGTACGATCCCAGCGGGTAAAATGGGCGGCTCTGCCGATATCGCCACCGCGGCGGTCTATCTGGCCTCCGATGAATCGGGTTATGTGACGGGGCAAACATTGCACGTCAATGGCGGCATGGCGATGATTTAAGCTTTCATTGTTTCGCTGGTAATGCGTTACGCGTTGCTCGTGTATTAAAATACACGTCGCGCCTTGTGCCTATTACCATCAAAACACTGTTCGCTTAAAAAGGAAATATAATGACACCCTTATACAGAATTCTTGGGTATTTAGGCGCCTTCCCTTTTATCGGGGCGGCGGCGGCGTTGTTTATGTTTGATGAAACGCTGGCGCGGCTGGCGCTCGGGTTTTTGTTTTTATATGCGGGATTGATCGCGTCCTTCCTTGGCGGGGTGCATTGGGCGCATGCCTTTATCGGGCACCGCGAGGGGCAGATGCTCCTATCTATGTTGCCGAGCTTATTATCACTGGTGCTAAGTGGGTGGGGAATTATTTTGCTGACCAGTGGCATGCTGGCCGTAACCTTTGGCCATGTCTTGCTTTCTATTGCCTTGGGGTTATATATCCTGCTCTATGCGGCCATATTGATTATGGACGCGCAATGGCTGGATAAGGAAAAACTGCCCGCCGGATATATGACCATGCGCAGCGGTATTACTGTATGCGTCATTGCAAGTCTGATAGCTTCTATTGTATTTCTATGGATATGAAAATGAAACCTGCCTTAACGATATTTGATTGCGACGGAACGCTGATAGATAGCGAGTTGCTTTATAATACTGTGATCTCTGATCTGCTGTGTGAAAACGGTCTGGATCATTATACGCCGGCGCTGTGTCTGGAGCGCTTTACAGGATTAACGCTCACCGATATCCGCGCGCAGGTGGAGGACGAGCATAAAGTCGATCTGGCTGCGCATATCACCTCCGATATTTATATTGGCCGCGCCCAAGCCCAGATGGATAAGGGCTTAAGCGCGATTTTGAACGCCGATCAACTGGTTACGCGCTCGAAATCTCTGGGCAAAATCTGTGTGGCCTCGAACGGCGAGCGCTCCAGCGTCATTAAATCGTTGCGCATGACCGGTTTGTATGAGTCCTTTGATGGCGGCGAAGACCATATCTTCACCAAAATACAGGTTAAAAACGCTAAACCCGCGCCCGATTTGTTTTTATTCGCCGCCGAGAAAATGGACGTCCTGCCGAAAGATTGCGCCGTGATAGAAGATAGCGTAGCGGGCGTACGCGCCGGCGTTGCGGCGGGTATGTATGTGCTTGGCTTTACAGGCTCGCATCATAATCCGGCGGTGCATGCACTGGCGTTGAAAGAGGCGGGTGCGCACCGGATTTTCTCTGATCTTATCCACATTGCAGATTACCTCGGCGGTGAAAAGGGATAACAAAATCCGCATAGCTGTGTTATTTACAATAAAAAATTGTTGCATTGCGGGTTTATCTTGGTAAAGTCCTGATCCATTAACCTCACAATGTAAAAATGTAACGAATAAAATAGGTAAGGAATAACAATGAGTGATATCGCTGATCGCGTTAAGAAAATCGTAGTCGAGCATCTTGGCGTAGAAGAAAACAAAGTTGTAGAAAGCGCAAGCTTCATCGATGACCTTGGTGCAGACAGTCTGGACACAGTTGAGCTGGTTATGGCATTTGAAGAGGAATTCAGCGTTGAAATTCCTGATGACGCCGCCGAGAAAATCCAGACAGTTGGCGATGCCGTGTCATTCATCAAAGAAAACTCCGGCGAATAAGTCCGCATAGTTTTTAAATATTTGCTTTGCCACGCAAGCATTATCAACCTTATAATTTAAGCCCGCATCAAAGCGGGCTTTCATATATCTAAAACTATAAATTATGACGATCTGAAAATTAGAATAAAAAGGAGTGCTGCCGGATGCGCCGTGTTGTTGTTACAGGTTTGGGAATGGTTTCACCGCTGGGTATGGGCGTGGACCATAATTGGAAATCAATCACCGCAGGAAAAAGCGGGATTAAGAAGATCGAGCATTTCGATGTGTCCGATATTTCATCAAGAATTGCCGGTATTATTCCGCGCACCGATTCCGAAAACCCCACCGATGGCGGCTTTAACCCAGATTTATATCTGGAGCCGAAAGAACAGCGCAAGGTCGATGTATTTATCACTTACGGCATGGCCGCCGCCGCCGAAGCCATCGCTGATTCCGGCTACAGCCCTGCAAATGAAGAACAGCAAAACCGCACCGGCGTTCTGATTGGCTCCGGTATTGGCGGTCTGGATGAAATTTACAAGACCTCCACCTTGTTGAACGAGCGCGGCCCGCGCCGTATCTCTCCGTTCTTCGTTCCGGCCTCCTTGATCAATCTGGTCTCCGGCCATGTCTCCATTAAATACGGCTATCGCGGCCCCAACCATTCTGTGGTTACGGCCTGTGCTACCGGTACGCACGCCATTGGCGATGCCGCGCGCCTGATCGCGCTGGATGATGCCGATGTGATGATTGCTGGCGGGGCAGAAGGCGCAGTTTGCCGCCTCGGTGTGGCCGGATTTGCCGCCGCGCGCGCGCTAACAACGGGCTATAATGACAACCCCGAACAAGCCTCCCGCCCATGGGATGAGGGGCGCGACGGGTTCGTGATCGGCGAGGGCGCAGGTATTGTCGTGCTGGAAGAATACGAACACGCCAAAAAACGCGGCGCGAAGATTTA
>CAXBAL010000184.1:0-4705 GCA_963973475.1 uncultured Micavibrio sp. | reverse complement strand
CCGGTGGCTCCGGGTGGTTTTGATTTCCGCCGCCATCTTTATTTTCAAGGCATCGGCGCCGTTGGGTTCATTTATTCCCGCGTTGAAATTCTAGAGGAGGAAACGGGCTGGAGTTTTAACCGCCTCGTAGAGAGCTTGCGCGCAAATGTCACCGCATCTGTTCACACGCATCTATCTGGCGCGCAAGCTAATATTGCAACTGCTCTAATGAATGGCCAGCGCGCAGGTATTAGTGATGACGATCAAGAAACTCTTCGCCATGCCGGCCTCGCACATTTGTTGGCGATTTCGGGATTGCACTTAGGGCTTGTCTGCGGGGCGATATTTTTCTTTGCGCGTTTATTGCTGGCCGCTCTGCCTGACGTCGCTTTGCAGTATCCCATTAAGAAATATTGTGCGGTTCTGGCCATGCTCGGTGGTCTGGTCTATATGTTTCTGGCTGGGGCAACCGTGCCGACCCAGCGCGCCATGCTTATGAGCGCCGTGGTCTTTAGTGCCATTATCTTTGACCGCTCTCCATTTTCTTTGCGGCTAGTGGCCTTTGCCGCGCTGATTGTGCTGGCCATTTCTCCTTATAGTTTGTTATCAGCGAGTTTCCAGCTATCCTTCGCCGCGGTCACTGCGCTCGTGGCATTTTATGATAAGATAAGACCGTTCCTTTCGCGGTTTCACCGAAACGCCACGTGGCCGAAGAAAATAGCCTTTTATTTTATTAGTGTGTGCATGACTTCTCTAATTGCTTCTTTCGCAACTGCGCCGTTCTCTCTTTTTCATTTTCAGCAATTCGCGACGCTCGGCATTTTGGCTAATATGGTGGCCATCCCGATTATGGCTTTCTGGATTATGCCGCTTATTATTCTTGCTTTGATAGTCATGCCCTTGGGGCTTGAAGGATGGGCGCTCACCCTAATTGGTATTGGTATAGATCAGATATTACAAGTTTCTGATTTTGTTGCCAATATGGATGGCGCGGTTTGGCGCATTCCGGTTTTTTCTTTCTGGTATTTTGTCCCGCTAGCGCTGGGGTTGGTGTTCTTCATTTTGTGGCGCGGGAGCTTTCGTATCGCAGGTATCATATTGTCCGGCCTCATGCTTCCGATAATTTGGTCACAGCCTCAGCCTGCGATGCTCCTCTCTGCCGAACATACGCTTATTGCAATTAAAGATCAGCAAGGGGACATTCGTATCAACAATTTACGTAGCGATTCCTTTGTCCGCGAAAACTGGGAGCAGCTTTGGGGCGTGGAGGACGGACGCGCGCAGATGTGGGCAAAAGTGTGGCCGCTTGAATGTGATGACCGTGGTTGCCGCGTAACCTTTAACGCTACCAAAATCGCCTATTCATACAAACCATACGGCCATAGGGAGGATTGTGCCTGGGCCGATTTGCTGGTTGCGCTTGATCCTGTGCGCATTCCGTGCGAAGCGCGCGTAATAGATAAGTTCGACACCTATTATAATGGAGCACACAGTGTTTATTTACCCCAGCCAATAACAATAAATACTGTAAAGGGGGAAGGCAGCAATAGCCGCGCATGGAGCGTGAAATACCCTGAAAGTAAATATTAATGATAACTACGCATCAAGCTAACAAGCCGTCCCTGAATTTGGACGCGTTCTGGCTCAAGAATTTGCGGCTCGTATGTGTCATTTTCTGGCTCCAGCACAATTTTGTTGCCCGCGCGGCGCAAGCGTTTTAGCGTTGCTTCTTCGCCGTCAACCAAGGCGACAATAATAGTGCCATTCTCGGCATTACTGCATCGCTGGATGATAACTGTGTCGGAATCATGAATGCCCGCTTTAATCATGGAATCTCCCTCAACTATCAGGGCGTAATGTTCTCCTGCGCCCATCATATCTTGCGCCACAAAAACATTGCTGCCTTCATGTTGGATTGCTTCAATCGGTGTACCGGCGGCAATTTTCCCGTAAAGCGGTATCTCCATCATGGTGTCTGGTAAGTGGCGCGGGGGCATTTGTGTCACTGTGGGGGCTGAATTGTCGGCTGTTTTCAATCCTTCGGGAAGTTTTTTTATGGCAAGTGCGCGTGCGCGGTGGGGCAAGCGCTCAAGATATCCGCGCTCGACCAAGCCGGTAATTAGACGGTGAATGCCGGATTTTGATTTCAAACCCAGCGCGTCTTTCATCTCCTCAAACGAAGGGGCGATATCATCATCGGCCATATGTTCGTGAATGTAGATCAGCAATTCTTTTTGTTTTTTGGTCAGCATCAAATCTCTCTTAACTTTACTTATAGCTCACTTGAAAGGTCTACGAATTCTCATTGAATTTGATTCGCGTGTCCTTATTATGTTCTACTTTAGTTCTCGTTTTGTGTCAAGGGAATTGCGTCAGACTTACTCTGTTCCAAGAAGCTCGCGCGTGGCTTGGGTAACATCGTGCTTCCGCATCAGGCTCTCGCCCACAAGGAAAGTATTATAACCGGAGCACTGCAGTTTTTGCAGATCGGCATTTGTCGCAATACCACTTTCGGCCACACGCAAGCAATCGCCTGGCATCATCGCGGCCAAATCATGAGAGGTCTGTATATTAACCTCCAGCGTTTTTAGGTTGCGATTGTTAACGCCTATCATTTCAGGTGAGAGTAATAAAGCGCGCTCCAGCTCTGTCTTATCATGGACTTCGATCAGAACATCCATCCCTAACGATGTAGATAAGTCGTATAATGTCCGCATTTGCGCATCTTCTAAGGCTGCGACAATCAGCAAAATACAATCCGCCCCAATTGCACGTGCTTCGTAAACTTGATAAGGATCGAGCATAAAGTCCTTGCGTAAAACGGGTAGAGCGCAAGCAGATTTGGCCTCTTGCAAATAGTCCATATGCCCTTGAAAGAAAGGCGTGTCGGTTAAAACGGACAAACACGCGGCGCCGCCATCGGTATACGCTTGAGCTAGCTTTGATGGGGCAAAATCCTCTCGGATCAGGCCTTTACTGGGGGAGGCCTTTTTAATCTCCGCGATGAGGGCAGGCAGTCCGCTGGCGGCCTTGGTTTTGAGGGCTCTGATAAATCCACGCGGGGCTTCGGCTTCTGTAATGCGTTCTTGTAATTCCTCAAGAGACGTCTGGGTTTTACGTATGGCCAAATCTTGCACAGTGCGGGTGCAAATCTTATTCAGCACATCCGGTGTGCCCCCTGCAAATGTTGTCACGGCCTCAGCCATTGTTCTTCTCAATTGCGTCTTTTGCATTATCCTCGGCAACGCGGCTATAGGCAATATAGTCGCGGAAATTGTCCCACGCAAAACCGGAATCAATCGCATCTTTGGCTTTTGTGACGCCATCTTTAAGGGTGCTGCAGCTTTGATGTACCATCAGCACAGCGGCTGTGTTGGCAAGAATGATGTCGCGGTATGCGCCGCGCTCGCCTTGCAACACGGCGCGCAAAGCCATAGCATTTTGCTGAGCATCTCCGCCTTTAATATCGGCCAGATTATGGGTTTTTAGACCAAAATCATCGGGGGTAATGGTTTGTTCCTTAATGGCCACGTCTTCTTCCAGAATAGCAATCTTGGTGGGAGCGGAAATAGATATTTCATCCAGCCCGTCCGTGCCATGCACAACCCAAGCACGTTTGGTGCCGAGCTTCTTTAGGGTTTCGGCAACAGGCATTACCCATTTTTCGTCATAAACACCTAATAACTGGCGGCGTGTTCCTGCGGGATTGGCCAGCGGGCCGAGCAGGTTAAAAATTGTTCGCTCGCCTATTTCCTTACGGACGGCGGCAACGTGTCGCATGGATTGATGATGGTTCGGTGCCATCAAGAACGCAAAGCGGAATTCTTTTAAAGCGTGTTCAAGTGCAAAGCGTGGCAGATCTATATTTACACCGAGCGCCTCCAGCACATCGGCGGCGCCGGATTTTGATGTGGCAGCGCGATTGCCGTGCTTGGCAATCGGTACACCGCAAGCTGCGGCCACAATGCCGACGGCGGTTGAAATATTATACGTGCCAGATTTATCTCCGCCCGTGCCGCAACAATCTACACTATCCAATGGGGCCTTAATCGTCTCGGCTTTTTTGCGCAATATCCGCGCAGCGCCTGTGATCTCGGCTACGCTCTCGCCTTTGGCTGATAATGCCAGCAGAAACTCTTTCAAATCGGATTCCTTAACCTCGCCATCCATGATGGCTTGCATCGATTCCATCATATTGGCTTCGGTGAGGTTCTGTCCGTCTTTCAGGCGCGTGGTTGAATCTTTTACAATTGTGCTCATAGATACCTTGTGAAGTTTTCCAGCAATTTATGGCCGTGCTGCGTTGCTATACTTTCGGGGTGAAACTGTATGCCATGGATGGGAAGTGTTTTGTGTGAAAGGCCCATAATGAGGCCGTCATCGGTTTGCGCAGTGATGCCCAATTCGTCTGGCAAGCTCTCGCGCTCAACAATGAGGGAGTGATAGCGCGTGATTGTATAGGGCGAGGGGATATCGGCAAATAAGCCCTTTTCATTATGCGTGATTTCCGATGTTTTCCCGTGCAACGGCTCGGGCGCGCGGATAACTTTGCCGCCAAATGATTGCCCGATACATTGATGTCCTAAGCAGACGCCGAGTAACGGAATTTTATGATCTGCCGCCACCTGTACGCTCTCAAGGCTTAAATTGCTGTGGTCTGGATCGCTCGGTCCCGGGGAGATGACGATGCCGCGAGGCTTCATATCCAGAATATCATCCATAGAGC
>CAXBAL010000183.1:0-4724 GCA_963973475.1 uncultured Micavibrio sp. | reverse complement strand
TCTCTGCGCCATGTCTTTGCAAAGCTTAGATAGCGCTTTGGCGTCATTTCCTCGCGCAATTCGTTTAATCTTTTATTGCTGGGCAAGATGCGTTTTTTGGTTTTTACAAAGCTGTTTGCATATCCGCCGTATGGGATATTTGATGCTTTTAAATTATTGAGTGTTTTTTCGGTAAGCTTCAGGGCAGGGGAAATTTCTTCAGGCTGGCAGCAATTATAAAGAATGGCTTGTGGGGGTACGCCACCTTTGATAACGCTCTTCAAGGCCTCATCAATCGGCTCGCCGGAGCGCAGCGTTCCAACCGTATGGCCATCAGCCTCTCCGGTAATGGTAAAGGCTATCCATAAGGGTTTATCGCTATATTGCCGTATCATGTTCGATACATATCTTGCCTCTTCGATGGAGGATACGGTCTCTAACAGCCAGAAATCTATATATGCGGCTTGCTCTTCTATGAGGGGCATTAAAATCTGTTCTGCGCTCTGCTGGTCAAACAGCTCGGGCATGTAGGAACCATAAAGCGGCGGTATGCAGCCGGCCACCTTTACGCCCAAACCACTTTTTTCATCCGCGGCGCGACGCGCGAGCCGGGCAGACAGCCTGATAAGAGCAGGGCCATCCTGCGTAAAGCGCTCTTGGCCAATATGATAAGGAACAACCGCATAAGTATTTGTTGTGATGATGCGCGCACCCGCCTCGATAAAATTGAGGTGAGCCTGATAAACGCTTTCCGGGTCTTCCATAAGAGCCAGCGCCGACCATTCGGGCTGGCGGAACGGCGCGCCCATGCGTTCCAATTCACGTCCCATGCCGCCGTCTAACAGGATTAAATTTTGCTGTGCCATAGGTATCTCTTTTTCTTTTCTTTTGTCATGCGTTAGAATCTCGGAACATTTTTAAAATTAAACTGGTAATTGCCTTTGATTTTGCTAATTTGTATCAGACTTTAACTTCCGGATAAAACAAAGAAAAGCCCATGGCCGATTACGCAAAAGCCCGCAGCAATATGGTTGATTGCCAAATTCACCCGAACGGGGTCATTGACCCGCGTTTACTGACCGCATTCGAAACCTTGCCGCGCGAAAAATTCGTCCCCGCCAATCTCAGAGGCATCGCTTATAATGATGAAGATATCATTCTACCGGGCGGACGTTTATTGCTGGAGCCGCAAACACATGCCCGTATGCTACAAATCGCCGCGCCCCGCGAAGACGATGTCTGTCTGGTTATTGGCGATGGTTGCGGTTATGCCTCTGCCATGCTCGGCGCTTTGACCATGACGGTCATTTCGCTTTGTAACGCAAAGGAAGAACATAAACAGGTCAATGATATTTGTACGGATATGGGCATCTGTAATGTGGCGGCTGTGCATGGTAATATACGCGAAGGCAATGCCGAGAATGCCCCTTATAGCCTCATTTTCGTTAATGGCGCCATCAGCGAAGTTCCAGAAGTATTGAAAGAGCAGTTGGCCGAAGGCGGGCGCCTCATCAGCGTGGTAAAACAGGCCGGACGCACACTTGGTGATATTGTCCTCACCGAATCCCTTGGCGAAGAACGTTTTTCATCGTATAATCATTATAGTGCGGGAACGCCATACATACCTGAATTCGTGCCGCAACGGGTTTTTGCCTTTTAAAATCATATCGGCGCGCTCACCAATCAAGGCTTGCCTAATGTCCTCTTGGATTAAACTTACCATTCTCGGCGCTTTTCTCGCGCTTGGCGCTTTTGCCTCTATTGCCTATGCGCAATCGGATGCCCCCGCGACGGAAACCATGAGCCTGCAAGACGTCTTGCAGGATGCGTATGCTAACAACCCAACGCTTGATGCCGCGCGCGCCGAGCTTCGCGCTATAGAGGAGCGTTTGCCGCAAGCCTATGCAAATTTTAAACCAACCATTATCGCCAATGCGGGCATAACAGCGGCCACCACCGAAGGCAGCAACTTTAATTTCCCTGGTGTATCCACCAGTGACGGCTCGACCTCCAAAGATATCTCCATCGCAATAAGCCAGCCTGTCTATCGCGGCGGGCGCTCATTGGCGCAACTTTCGGCGGCCCGTTATATCATCGCCGCGCAAGAGGCTATCTTTCACCAAACCCTGCAAAATGTCTTGCTGGATGCCGCCAGCGTTTATCTTGATGTCATGCGGGACCGCTCGACACTTGAGCTAAATCTCAACAACAGGGATTTAATCACGAAACAACTGGATGAAACGCAGCAACGCTTTGATGTCGGCGTGCTAACACTAACAGATGTGGCGCAGGCGCGCGCCCGTCTTGCCGCCGCCGATGCCAATGTCATTGCCGCGCGCAGTGACCTGCGCAGTTCCGAAGCCCGCTTTGAAGAAATCATCGGCTATCAACCGCGCCGCCTGTCTAAATCCAATGTTTTTCTTGATATCCCCGCCACGCGCGAATCCGCGCTGGAAATTGCCGAAGGCACAGCGCCCGCCGCCCGCGCCGCCATAAACGTGCAGCGCGCCGCCGAAGAAGACGTCGATAATGTATTTGGCGAGCTACTGCCAGAAATTGGCTTTACGGCGCAGTGGGAGCGCATTTACGACCCCCAGCCCGGCACGATACCCGAACAAACAAACAAGACCGCATCGTTAAATGCGACCATACCCCTTTATCAGGCGGGCGCAGTGCGCTCCCGTATCCGCGAAGCCAAAGAAATATCCATGCAGCGCCTGCAGGAAGTGCGCGAAACGCGCGCCTCCGTCCGCCAGCAAGTCATCACAAATTGGGAGCGTCTCGAGGCCGCTACATCCGAGCTTGAAGCCCGCAACGCCCAGATCGAGGCCGCAGCTTTGGCCCGTGAAGGGGTCATGGAAGAAGAACAGGTCGGCGAGCGCACAATTCTTGATACGTTGAATGCCGAGCAAGAATATCTACAAGCCCAAGTCGATGAAATCAGCGCCCGCCGCGATGAAACCGTGGCCCGCTTTGCCTTGGCTGCCGTATTGGGGTTTTTAACGCCGGAAAATATTGGCTTCGTACATGATAAAATTAAGCAAGGCTCCTATCAGGAGCGTATAAATCAACAAATATTGCAAACAGATGTGGATAGGTAGCATAATTATGCACATACCCTCTTTGACAAGGCTGTTTCAATGTTTCAAACTGAATGAATTATAGATTCTTACTAAAGTCTTGGGATAACTCATAGTTTTATGTCTGACAGTGATACCGAACAGGAACCCTCCATCGAAGAAATTCTGACGTCTATACGCCAGATCATTTCCGACGATGACGATGAGGAAGAAACAACAGCCGCCCCTCCCGCTGAGAAGCAGAAGGTGATGCCTGAGCCTGAGCCGGAAGAAGAAGACGAAGTCATTGAGCTAACGGAAAAGGCCGATCCTGAACCTGCTAAGGAAGAGCCCGAGCCTGCCCCGGAGCCGGAAGATCAACCGGAACCCGAAGACGAGCCGGAGCCTGAACCAGAGCCTGAAGACATCATGGAAATTGCCATGCAGGACGCGCCCGATGATGAGCCGGAACCTGAAGATGATTATAAAGACGAGCCAATGGATGATTATGATGAGCCGCCAAAGCCGCGCGCAGTCGAGGAAGATGCCTTGCTGACCAAACGCGCTGAGGACGCCGCTTATAGTGGTTTCAAACAACTGGCCGCCAAAACCGCTATTGATACAATTACAGGGGTTACTATCGAAGAAATCGTCCGTGATGAGCTTCGCCCGATGCTTCGTGTGTGGCTGGATCAAAATCTTCCTGAAATAGTCGAGCGCCTTGTGAAAGACGAGCTAGACAAAGTCGCCCGCCGCGCGCTTGAAGATTAAGCGCTTTCACTTTTATACTATTCTTGCATTATAATCCCCATCTATGTATTCTGTAAACCAAAGGGGGGGGCTATGCAGGAAGTTCAAACACTTGCGAATGTGCCGGATCATATACTTGATATCGTAGCGCACACTGCAAAAAATTATGTAGCTACCAAGGCTGATACTCTTCTTAAGGGTATACCTGCGCAAGATCACGCCGCAATTCTACATAATTCCACTCATCATCTGGTGGATACTCCCGAACGTAGAGATTTGCATAGAACTATTCTGCAGGAACGCATTGCACATCTGCCGATAAATAGACCGAACCGCCCGACGCTCTTATATCTTGCCGGCCCGATGGGCGTTGGTAAAACGACATTGCTGGAAGAGTTCACAGAACGTTATAATGAAGAAAAGGCGGGGATACATCTTGGGGAATATGACAGTCCGGGCATTGAGGACGTTTATCAGTCTTTCCGGCAAATTAAAGAAAACCTCGTTGTATCGGACTTCCAATTTTACAAATCCAGACTTCCCGAATATGCAGCTTCGGGCAATGAATATGCCATAATAAGAGCAGAATCATCCGGATTGGACGTTGCTTTAACGCAGTGGGCAAAAGAATTAAATGCCAACCTGATTATTGAGCAACGCGGCGGACGCAATCTTGCAGAATACGTAGAAAATTTTTCAAAAGATTATAATGTTGTATTGTTAGGCGTTACAGGCGATCCGAACTTGAATGCGCAGCGTTGGCAGGGCGCAATACACAAACTATGCAAGTCATCAGAGCGCAGGAATTGGCAAAGGCAATTTGTGATTTCTCTACGCCGGACAGCTTTATAAACGCAGCAAAATGTGCGCAGCTGGCCGTCCTTGCCGAGGCGCATGACGACGGGTATTCTACGCTGTTTCATGCTGAATTTAGCG
>CAXBAL010000182.1:0-4725 GCA_963973475.1 uncultured Micavibrio sp. | reverse complement strand
ATGCGGGTGGGGCGCATTTGCCGAACGCGCCGCGACCAAAGGCGATTATAGCATCAAGGGTATTACATTGTCCGAAGAACAATATCATTACGCACGCACACGCTTGGGCGGCCGAGCGAATGTTGCACTGGAAGATTACCGCCACCAAAGCGGCAAGTTCGACAATATCATCTCGATAGAAATGTTCGAAGCCGTGGGCGAGCGGTTCTGGCCGACCTATTTTTCGAAAATGGGTGATCTGCTGAAAAGCAATGGCCGCGCTATGATCCAGACTATTACCATGAACGAAAACGATTTCCCGCGGTATCGCCGCGGCGGTGATTTTGTGCGGAGTTTTATCTTCCCCGGCGGTATGCTGCCCAGCCCCTCACGCTTTAAAGAAGAGGCGGGGCGAGCCGGTCTTCAAACCGGCAGTGAGTTCTATTTCGGGCAGGATTACGCGCGCACGCTTGAAATCTGGTTGAAAAATTTCGAGCAAAAACGCGAAGACGTAAAGGCGCTCGGCTTTGATGATGGATTTATAAGATTATGGCGTTTTTATCTGGCGGCCTGTGCATCGGGCTTTAAGACCGGAAAAACAAACGTTATGCAGATCGAGTTGGCACATGGTTAAGCAAAAAGGCAGGCGCATGAGCAGATTTATTCATACCGCAGGCGTAATGGCGCTGTTGGGTCTCACCCCCGCAATGGCCAATGATTATATCGGCACAATGGTGCCCGATGCACAAAAGGTCGGCAGTGCCCGCATGACCTATATGCTCTGGGATGTTTATGACGCTGTGCTTTACGCTCCGCAAGGCAATTGGTCGGCGGACAGCCCTTTTGCGCTCAAGCTTACTTATTTAAGAGATTTACACGGTCAGAAAATTGCAGATCGCAGCATCAAGGAAATGCGCACGCAAGGCTATAATGACGAAATCCGCCTTGCCGCATGGCAAGATCAGATGCGGAAGATTTTCCCCGATGTAAAACAAGGCGATGTTATAACGGGCATTTTCACCGCAGATAAGCAGACCGTCTTTTTTGACGGCGAGCGTGAAATCGGGCACATTCAGGACCCCGAATTCGGCCAGAGATTTTTCGATATATGGCTAAATGCCAAAACCAGCGAACCCGATCTGCGCACTGCGCTGTTGGGCGCACCCCCTGCAAACCAAAACAGAAAGACAATTGCCGATGTTCAAGACACTCAAAATACTATTCGTTACGGGGGTACTCGGACTCATGACTAGTTGTTCAGGGAAATCATTGGATCAATACGAAGGCCAGCAGCCGCAATTGGCGCTGGAGGAATATTTCAACGGCCCAATCAAGGCTTGGGGTATTGTGCAGGATTGGCGCGGCACTGTGAAACGACGTTTCGATGTTGATCTGGTCGGTGAATGGAACGGCGATACGGGCACGCTCAGCGAGGAATTCCACTATTATGACGGCGAAGTGCAAACCCGCGTTTGGACGATTACCAAAGTTGCCGATAACCGCTATGAAGGCAGTGCGGGCGATATTAAAGGCAAAGCAACAGGTGAAACTAAAGGTAATGCTGTGCGTTGGGCGTATGTTATGAATTTGGATGTCGGTGACAAAACTTATGCCATTACGTTTGATGATTGGATGTTCCTGATGAATGACGGTGTTCTGATTAACAAATCCTATTTGAAAAAATTTGGCTTTACGGTGGGCGAGCTTACTTTGTTCATGCAAAAACAGCCTGAGTAAAAGAAAGCGGCGAAGCTATGCTACGCAAAACCCTCACAATTTCCTTATTGGCGGCGGCGACACTCATAAACGCCGCCTGTACTCAGGTAGGCTTGTTTGCCGCCAATGTGCCCTCGCATTTTAACGGTGCTAAATCAGTGCAAAATATTGCATATGGTGAAGCCCCGCTACAAAAGCTGAGCCTGCATATCCCTCCTTCCGCTACGGAAAATTCGCCCGCGCCAGTGCTCGTGTTCTTCCATGGCGGGCGCTGGAGCGATGGCCATAAAGAACAATATAAATTCGTGGCCGATGCTTTCATTAGCGAAGGCTATATAGTGGCTTTGGCCGACTACCGTAAATATCCGCAAGTGAAATTCCCTGCCTTTATTGAGGATGCCGCCAGCGCCTTGACATGGGTGCATAACAATATTGCAGATTATAACGGCGATACTAAGCGGCTCTACCTCGCAGGCCATTCATCCGGCGCGCACATGGCGGCGCTGGTGGCTACAGACCCGCAATATCTGGCCGCCCATAATTTGAACCGCGATATCATCACTGGCTTTGCCGGATTGTCAGGGCCGTATGCGTTCAAACCAGACGAGCCGGATTTAGAAGACATGTTCGGCCCGCCGGAGCGCTACCCCCTCATGCGCGCCCCGAATTACGTGGATGGCGACCAGCCGCCGATGCTGCTGCTTCATGGGCTGGATGATGAAACGGTGGTGCTCAAAAATGCCGAAAAATTGCGTGATGCTATTGCGCGCGAGGGCGGACAAGTGACGCTCAAAACTTATGAGGGCATTGACCATATCGAAACCGTCGGCTCCTTGATGTGGTTCTGGTCTTACAAAGCGCCCGTTAAGCAAGATATGCTGGAGTTCTTCCGGCAGGCCCAGCCCGAGTAAGATTTAAGCGCTTTTCGCTGCTTTCTTTATATTGATTTGCGGGATCAAGCTACCGCCGACCATACCGATAATGGCCATGAGGAGGCCGACAAGTTGCGGCGGAACCATCATTTCCTGATCATGCACCGCCATTTGCAAATTCAGCCCTTCCAGCACAGCCCATGAGGTCACGCCGAGTGCGATAGAGCACAACGCGCCCGCATTTGTGGCCTTGCTCCAATACACACCAAAAGCCAGAGGCACAAACGCACCGCAGAGCGTAACCAGATAGGCGTTCTCAACCATCTCGAAAATGCTTAATCCCGCAGAGGAGCTAAGATAGGCATAACCAAAGACTAAAATTCCAAATCCGAATACGGAGCCACGCAAGGTGAGTAGGAGTTGTTTGTCATTCAGTTTAAAAGCCTCTTTGAAAATGTTCTCGGCCAAAATGGCAGAGGGTGCCAAAAGTGTACCCGAGGCGGTCGACATGATCGCCGATAGCAACGCGCCGAAGAACATGACCTGCACGAAAATCGGAACATCGTTGAGGATGAATTCCGGCAAAATGCGTTGCGGGTCGCCGCCTTCGCTCATGTGGATCTCAAGCAGAGTCGGGTCGAGCAGGCTCGCGCCATACACAATAAAGATCGGCACAAAGCAGAAAATTATATAAAAGCCGCCGCCGATGATTGTGCCGCGCACGGCGGTTTTTTCATCCTTGGCGGACATCACGCGCTGGAAAACGTCTTGCTGCGGGATGGAGCCGAGCGCGAGCGTTACAAAGACGCCGATAAAGCCCAAAATGGCGGCGGCGTTCATCTCCGGCCAGAAATCGAATTTATTATTGGCGGCGGCGTGCTCGATCACGGTCATCGCGCCTCCGTCCAGACGTCCGGCAACAAGATAGGCCACTATCAATAAGCCCGCCAAAATCGCCATCATCTGGATGAAATCCATGATCGCGATTGACCACATCCCCCCGAAAATGGTGTAGAGCATAACCACGCTAAGCCCGATCACCATGCCCCATTCAAAGGAGATCACATCACCGGAAATTAGGCTGATGGTCAGGCCCAGCGCCACAATTTGCGCCGCAACCCATCCAAGATAGCTAATACAAATGGCGATAGAAACCAGTGTCTCCACGGTTCGTCCGTAACGCTGGCGGTAAAAATCCCCGATGGTCAGTAATTTCATGCGGTAAAGGCGCGCGGCGAAGAACACGCCAACAAAGACAAGGCAAAGCCCCGCCCCGAACGGATCGGCGACAATCCCGCCGAGGCCTTCTTCCATGAAGGTGGCGGGAATGCCCAGCACAGCTTCGGAGCCGAACCAGGTCGCAAACACAGTCGCGATGGTGATATAGATCGGCAGAGAGCGCCCTGCCAGCACGTAATCTGTCGAGTTTCGCACCCGCATCGCAGCATAAATGCCTATCCCGATTGAAATGACCAAATACAGGATAACAAAAATGCTCAGTGCGCTCATGGGTTTATCTCTCCATCACGATATGTTTTAGGCGGTTAGATTTGAAAAGTTTGGAAAGCGTCCTCGCCGCACAGCTCGCTCTGGACAACAATCTTTTGCACAGTGCCGAACCCGTTGAAATCGGTGCGGGATACTTCGCCGTACGCGCCCAGCTGTTCAATCCTGATCCAGTCACCAACCTGAATATCCGACGGCAACATAAAGGGCCCGCGCATCATATCAACCGAATCACAAGTCGGGCCGGCAAAGCGGAAGCCTTGAATAGGGCCTTCAAATTCGCGGTTTTCTTTGCGGATCAAATGGGCGGGGTATGGCAAGCCAACTGAGCCGCCGGCCTCGAACAGACCGCCATAGGTTCCGTCATTCAAATACAGCAAATCATCTTTGCGGCCTTCCACGCGCACAACCAACGAGCCTGCACAAGCCACAAGACCGCGTCCGACTTCGCATAGAAGTTCCAGTTCGTCCAGCTTGTGCTTTTTAATCGCGCTGGCGATGGCTTTTGTGAAGGCTGTAATTGGCGGGACTTTTTCCGCTTCGTTCAATTCGGCCGGAAAACCGCCGCCGACATCAATGGTCTCGACTTTAACCGTGCTGTTTTCAATTACTTTGGCCGCGCATTTCAGGGCTTTGGAATAGACTTGCGGGT
>CAXBAL010000181.1:0-4744 GCA_963973475.1 uncultured Micavibrio sp. | reverse complement strand
CCTATGCTGATAAGGATCGGATAGCCGTGAATGATTTTTCTTTATTAGCACCGTTAGCTGCACTTTCTGCGGAAACCTTCGTTTCTACATAATCCAGAACCTGCTTTACACAGGTTGAAATATCATTATTGGCTGTATCAATTATAATCTCAGGATTTTCCGGTGCTTCATAAGGGGCATCAATGCCTGTAAATTGCTTGATTTGGCCATCACGCGCTTTCTTGTACAATCCCTTCGGGTCGCGGCGTTCACAAGTTGCTAGATCGGCCTGCACGTATATCTCGTTAAACAGCTCCGGTTTGGCGGCGCGCGCACGGTCGCGGTCGGCGCGATAGGGGGATATAAAGGCTGATATAACAATTAACCCTGCATCAGCCATAAGCGCAGCCACTTCGCCAATACGGCGAATGTTCTCGGCACGGTCTTCCGGAGAAAATCCTAGATCGGAGTTCAAGCCGTGACGAACATTGTCGCCGTCCAGCACATAAGAATGAAACCCTCGTTTCGCCAATTCTTCTTCAACAGCCATCGCCAATGTTGATTTTCCGCTGCCTGATAAACCGGTAAACCAGAAAATGCCGCCCGCGTGCCCCTTTAATTCTGTGCGGACATCACGGGAAACTTTATGATCTACCATGAAAATATTATCCGATTTCGGCGCTTCTTTGCGCTGATCGGGGTACCCATCCATGTTAATCAAACCGCCGCCTGCTATATCATACCCATCATAAAGTACAACGCGGCCCATCCGCGCATTGTCGGTATAGGGGTCAAGCGGCAACATATCGGAAGCGCGGAACGTGATTTGCGCAACCGCGTTTTTACCCACCTCTTTCGGGGCTTCGTCGCGTTTCAAATCATCAGTATCAATAACTGTTTCGATGGATTGAATTGTCACGCGCGCTTCATGCGTTGCGAGGCGGATTTTATAAGTATTACCGACTTTTAACGGATTTTTCGCGAGCCAGAATATATTGGCGCGAAACACATTGGAGAGCATAGGCGGGTTCTTTACGTGGGAGCCAATATGGCCGCGCTCGACAAAAATTGGCTGATCCAGCGTTATACCGATAGATTCGCCGGCCTGTGCCATTACACGCGCATCATCCTCTGGCCAACTCTCGATAGAGGTCACAGTGGCCTCTTCATTGGTAGGTGAGAATAAAAGTTTATCGCCCTTATTTAAGGTGCCTGTCTCGATGCGGCCAACCAGAATGCGTTTTTCTTCAAACCGGTATACATCCTGAATAGGGAAGCGCAGCGCGCGGGTCAGCGGCGGGGAGTCCACCTCGAAACTATCCAGAACTTCGGTGAGGGTTTTGCCCTTATACCACGGCATTTTATCGCTATGGCTGGATATCATATCGCCTTCACGGGCAGAAATGGGCACGATAAAAGTCGCTACAACATTGATGGATTTCAAATAGGCATCGACCTCGCCGGAGACTTTCACAAAAGCCGCATCATCATAGCTCACAGCGTCCATTTTATTGACCACAATCGCCACCTGACGCATCCCTAATAATGAGAGCAAATAGGCGTGGCGCTTGGTTTGTTCCTGCAAGCCTTCCTTGGCATCGACGACCAGAATGGCGGCATCTGCCTGGGACGCACCGCTAACCATGTTCTTTAAAAACTCTCGGTGGCCCGGCGCATCAATAATCACATAGGGGCGGTAGGGCGTTTTAAACCATATCTGCGTAGTATCAATCGTGATCGCCTGATCACGCTCGGCCTGAAAAGCATCCAGCAGGAACGACCATTCCATGGCAACGCCGCGACGCTCGCACGCTTTGCGCACTTCTTCGACCTTACCATCGGGCAGACTGCCGGTATCGTGGAGCATGCGTCCGACCAGCGTCGATTTCCCATGATCGACATGGCCGACAATGACGATGGGCATAGGGGATTGGTGATTAATACTCATTACATATACCCCCGTTGTCTTAGTGTCTCGAAACTGCTCTCGGTTTCTTTGTCCATGGTGCGGCCTGATCGCTCGGAGGTTTTAGTGGTTTTTAGCTCCTCGATAATCTCGTCAATATTGGCGGCGTTGCTATCGACCGGGAAGGTGATGTTCTTTTCCCCCAGAGAGCGGTAACGTTTGCCATCACGCGCGAAATAGAGCGGCACGCACGGTATATCCTGCGCCTTTGTGTATTCCCAGATATCCAGCTCCGTCCATTGCAAGAGCGGGTGAATGCGGACATGGCATCCTTCGGGGAAATCGGTTTTGTATTGGTCCCAGAATTCCGGCGGCTGGTCTTTGAAATTCCAGCTGCCGTCTGCACTGCGCGGTGAGAAAACCCTCTCTTTTGCGCGCATGGATTGTTCATCACGGCGAATACCAAGGATTAATCCTTTGAATTTATGTTCATCCAGCAGAGATTTCAGCCCTTCCGTTTTACGCATAGCGGCGCGCGTATTCGGGGGAAGTGTTTGATCCATCTCTTCTTCGGGTGGGCACATGTGGTTAATACAATCCAGATCCCAATCTTTGATAATTTTGTCGCGGAACGCATAGACCTCAGGTAACTCCATACCGGTATCCAGCAGGACAAGCGGAAACGGGACGCGGCCAAAGAACGCCTTGCGCACCAACCAAAGCAGAGCAGTAGAATCCTTACCGATAGACCAGAGCATCGCCATCGGATCAATAGAATTATACGCCTCGCGGATTATAAATATGGATTTTGCCTCAAGGGCATTTAAGTGAGCGTTCATAGACTTTATAAGTACCAAAGTTAAATAACTACATTGACTATACTGAATTAACCCTGATCAATAAATGCCTTAATATCATTACCCACCAAATATATATTAAGTTAACACGATCAATTCATAATAATCCGATACTTTATCAACCGAAAAGGAACCGATTTTCCTTTTTCCTGTTTGATACTATATGACCGATACTTTTAGTGCCCAAGATCATTATTGGAAAAAAGATAAAGCCGATAAGGCCGCTTTGTTGGTGGATTGTGCGTCCTATTACAAAGCGCTTTACGAAACGCTTTGTCATGCAAAGCATTCCATTTTCATTTTGGGATGGGATATTGATGGCCGCATCGAGCTTTTACGCGGTGAAGATGCGCAAAACAAAAAATATGCCGTTGCATTAAGGGAGTTGCTTTGTCAGAAAGCCAATGAAAATCCTGATCTGGAGATTTATCTAAACCGCTGGAATTATTCGATATTTTTTTCCAGTGAGCGCGAGTCTTTTTCAGGATGGAAATGGCGTATGCATACCCCGCCCAATATACATTACTGCGCTGATTATGCTGTACCATTTGGGGCCTGCCATCATCAAAAAATTATTGTGGTCGATGGCCAGATTGCCTTTTGCGGCGGTATGGATATTGCGCTGGGTCGCTGGGATAGCCGTAAGCACCATATTGAGGAGCGCGAGCGCATTGATCCAAAAGGCCTTTTTGATCATTTTAAAAAACAAAAGCCTTACGAGCCCTATCACGACATCCAGTTTATGATGAGCGGTCCGGTTGTTGGCGCGCTTAGCGAATTGGTTAGAAGGCGCTGGAAAAAAGGTGCGGGCTCTGAAATCAGGGCGATAGATAATAAGCCTGAAAACAATGATTTATGGCCCAAACATGTGATGCCTGATTTCGAGGATATCGACATTGCGGCCGCCCGCACTATTCCCAAAACAAAAAAAGACAAAGCGGTTACTGAAATACTGCAAATATATCTGGAACAAATCGCCAGAGCGGAAGCATTTATCTATATCGAAAATCAGTATTTAACCTGCCTTGATATTGCAAATGCCTTAAGCAAAAGACTGAAAGAAAAGCCCGATTTGAAAGTTCTAATCGTTAGTTGCGATCGACCACGCGGCATCATGGAACATAAAGCCATGTGGACTGGGCGTGTGAAATTCTGGGACACGGTTAGCGAAAATGCAGGAGCCGATCGCTTTGCCGTCACCTATCCGGTTTGCAAAGAAAACGGCACCAAAAACACAATACATATTCATTCAAAAATAATGATTATTGATGATCGTTATTTTCAGGTGGGATCGGCAAATTTAAATAACCGTTCCATGGGATTTGATACCGAATGCGACATGATAATCCAGGCCGATGATGACCAAAGCCGTCAAACAATCCGGTCTCTTCGCAACAATCTTATCCGCGAACATACTGGGCGCGAGGAAGAAGACATTCAAGAAATCATTGAAACTTCGACAATGAATGAATTGCTGGAATATCAGGAGCAAAGCCGTCAGCACCTTGAACGCATTAATAATGACCCTTACCGGAACGAATTTCTGGTCTCTTGGGCGCAAAAAATCGGTGATCCGAAAAAGCCGCTGATATTATCCAATTTCCCTGTACGGCAGGTCGTATTCGCCGCTTTGGCGGCTGTAATACTCGGTCTTTTATACTACTTTTTTATAAGCCCGGCTTTACCGGAAGAATTCAGGCAGATATTTACGCAAGAGAATTTGACCGGCTATATAGAGAGCGCGCGCAATTCATCTTGGAGCCCCTTTATTATCAGCGGAATTTATCTGATTGCCGGCATGTTATTTTTCTCTGTTATGGCTTTGAATCTGGTCACTGCCATCGTTTTTGGGCCGCTTTACGGTTTTCTATATGCCTGCCTTGGTTCGCTGGTAAGCGCGGCAGCGGGCTACGGGGTAGGAAGGCTGGCGGGAGAAAAGCTCTCGAGATGGTTTAAACCCGTTTTGAATAAAGTTAAAAGCTACAGCGAGCGCGGCGGCGTT
>CAXBAL010000180.1:0-4752 GCA_963973475.1 uncultured Micavibrio sp. | reverse complement strand
ACGCATTACCACGCCGCAGGGATCGAGCCGTACTGGGCGAGGCGCGAGAAGCCCTGCGCCGTGATCGGTAAGCACATTTTTTATCATATAGTTTAAGTTTTTTAAGCCGCTCAGGCGCGCAAGCGCGCTACGCGGTGCTTTAATGGAGTGATTTAAAGGAAGGAACAAACACATGCTCTCCACACTCATAGCAAAAATCGGTATCCCTGCACTCGTCACCATATTGGCCGAGGCGCTAGGGCGGGTGGATAATCCTGTCACCCAAAGTGCGGCCAGGGCTCTGGGAGAAGTTGACACGGCCATCCGCACGGGCGGCGTTTCTCTGGAGCAACTGGCCGAGGTCAATCGCCACGCCGAGGCCATCGCCCAAGCGGAGTCCGAGGAATACAAGGCAACTATCGAGCAGGTCAACACCTCGCTCCGCGCCGAAATTGCCTCGGATGATAAATACGTTCGTCGCATGCGTCCGACTTTCGGGTATTTAATGGCGGTGACATGGGCAGCGCAAATGCTGGCCATTGCCTATGTGATCGTTTTTGAAACCGCGCAGGCGGGGGTGGTCATGAGCGCCATGGCATCCTTAAGCGCCATCTGGGCAGTCGGCTTATCCGTGCTCGGCATTTACGTTTATAAACGCAGCGAGGATAAGAGGGGCGCGGGTAAGGAAATTATCTTCTGGAATGATACAAAGAAATAATCCGATTTTCCTTTATTCAGATTGAATATTGGCTATATTGCTAGGCAACAAATTGGTGAACGTACCGAAGTAAAATAATGAAAAACCCTATCAGAGTGATCGTAAAAATGGCCGTCAATCCTTATGAACAAGTTTTTGTTCCAGTCCGTAACTTTTTTAAGCTAGAAGCCGCAGGTGGTATTTTATTGGCTATTTCCGCTTTAATCGCCCTGATTATTGCCAATACAGATTTATACGGCTTTTACGATTATGTTCTTCATACGGTAAAATTTCGCATCGGATTTGATGCCGCGGACGGTTTTGATTTCGAGATCAGAAAGTCTGTTTTGCATTGGATCAATGACGGCTTTATGGCCATATTTTTCTTTTTGGTGGGGCTTGAGATTAAGCGGGAGGTTGTGAGCGGAGAGCTTTCAACACGCTCTCGCGCTTTGCTTCCGGCCATTGCGGCCGTCGGCGGGATGATTGTTCCTGCGGTTATTTATTACATTGTTAATATGGATACGCCCGAAGACCTTGCAGGTTGGGCCATTCCTGCGGCGACCGATATTGCTTTTGCGCTCGGTGTACTTAGCCTTTTGGGATCAAAAGCCCCTGTGCGTCTAAAAATCCTTTTGACCGCCATTGCGGTTATTGATGATTTGGGCGCGATCGTCATAATTGCGTTTTTCTACACTTCCAATCTTTCAATCTTTCCTCTCTATGTCGCGGCTGCGGCGCTGGTTGGTTTGCTGATACTGAACCGCCGCAATGTGTGTACGGTCGGGCCTTATATTCTGGTCGGGCTTGTTCTGTGGGCGGCGGTGCTGGAATCTGGTGTGCATGCTACGCTGGCAGGCGTAGTGACAGCCATGTTCATTCCGATGGTCTCGAAACGTGATAAGGGTAACATGCCATTGCAACGCCTCGAGCATTCACTTCACCCATGGGTGGCCTTTGGTATTTTGCCGTTATTTGCTTTTGCCAATGCGGGCGTACCATTCACGGGTATGGGGCTTTCTTCGCTGCTAGAGCCTGTAACACTTGGTATTATTCTTGGTCTTGTGATCGGTAAGCAGTTGGGTATCTTCACAATGCTGTGGTTGACGATTAAGCTCGGTTTATCACCGATGATTAAGGGCGCGGGCTGGATTCATCTTTACGGGGTGGCGGCGCTTTGCGGTATCGGGTTTACCATGTCGTTATTTATCGGCGGGCTGGCATTTGAAGATTTGCATCATCAGGCCTCTATCCGCCTTGGGGTGCTTGTTGGTTCCATCACCTCTGCTATGATAGGTTTTGCCATACTTTACTTCGCGCCAACGCCTCTAGATCCGAAGCCCGGTGAAGAGGTTGTAGACGTAGAAGCCGAGGGCGATGTGCCCCCTAGTCAAGTCACTTAAAATAGCTTATCCTTCTAAATGAAATTTTAAGGATTTCATCGTCATACTGCCTAGTCAGGTTTGTTTTTCAAGAGGGATAATATGAGCAAGAAAACTGCAATTACAATTGCGCGCGGTGATGGTATCGGGCCGGAAATTATGGATGCAACTCTGAAGATTCTGGAGGCCGCAGGCGCGGAGCTGGAATACGAGGAGATCGAGATCGGCGAGGCCGTCTACAAGCGCGGTATCAAAAACGGGATCGAGCCAAGCGCTTGGGAATCACTGGAGCGCACCAAGGTTTTCTTAAAATCGCCGATTACCACGCCCCAAGGCGGCGGGTTTAAATCGCTGAATGTGACTATTCGTAAATCGCTCTCTCTCTTTGCCAATGTGCGCCCTTGCGTATCCTATGCGCCGTATGTCGAGACCTTCCATCCCAATATGGATTTGGTGATCGTGCGCGAGAATGAGGAAGACCTTTATGGCGGTATTGAATACCGTCAATCCCAAGAGGTCATGGCTGCGCTGAAGATTATTTCCCGCCCGGGAACAGAGCGCATATGCCGCTACGCGTTTGAATATGCGCGTGCCAATGGCCGCAAAAAAGTCACTTGTATGTCCAAAGACAATATCATGAAGCTCTCGGATGGTTTGTTCCACCGCGTCTTTGACGACATTGCGAAAGAATATCCCGACATTGAAAACGATCACATGATCGTTGATATCGGCACGGCCAAAGTGGCCAATGCGCCGCATTTGTTTGATGTGATTGTCACGCCCAATTTGTACGGCGATATTATCTCCGATGTAGCCGCGGAGGTTACAGGGTCCGTTGGTTTGGGCGGCTCAAGCAATATCGGCGCTGATTTTGCCATGTTCGAAGCAGTCCACGGCAGCGCGCCTGACATTGCGGGCAAAGGTATTGCCAACCCGTCGGGCTTATTGCTCGGCGCGGTTATGATGCTGGTTCATGTGGGGCAGGGCGAGTGCGCCGCCAAGATACATAATGCGTGGCTGAAAACCATTGAAGACGGTATCCATACCGGCGAGATTTTCCGCACCGGCACCAGTAAATCCCAAGTCGGCACCGATGAGTTCTGCAAGGCCGTGATTGAACGTTTGGGGCAACAGCCAGACAAAATGCGCGCGGTCGATTATTCCGGTGTGCCGGCGGGCGGGATGAAAATGCCGCCGCTGAAAACCTACCCCAAGGAAAAAACCGAGCGCGTTGGTGTGGATGTCGGTATAAACTGGAGCAAAAGCCCGGATGAATTGGCGAACGCCGTTCTGAAATGCGTGCCAGACGGGCTGGAGCTGCAAATGATTTCCAACCGCGGCACGAAAGTATGGCCGGAAGGCAAGCAGCAAACCTTCTGCGCTGATAACTGGCGCTTACGGTTTAAGGGCACCAATGGCTGTTCAATCACAACATCGAAGGTTATCGACCTGCTGGACCGTATGAATAAGGATGATTTGAATTTCACCAAAACTGTAATGCTGAATACGTTTGACGGCGTTCCCGGCTTTACGGTGGCACAAGGGGAATAAAATCTGATATTATAGTAAGGATGATGAGTATGCGTATAGTGATAGTAATGGTTCTGGCTTTATTTGCCGCGCAATTTTCCATGATAAAGGCGCCGCAAGCGCAAGAGTATAGTGTGGATAAAAAAACATCTCTTATTTATCCAAACATACAGCATGAGGGTGAATCCAAAAATTACTATTTAACAACGCCGCTAAGCCAACCTATTGAGCCTCACTTTAAGGAAGTTACATTCCTTAGCCAGCCGGAGCCGAAAACTTTATCGGAGCGAGTGGATCGTATGGTTCACGGGATCAAAACCGATATCCCACCGGAATATGATCATTACGGCTATGAAATTCGCCGCTATATGAAAAGCATTATGACGCCGCAGGATTTGAACAACACCCTGCAATTGCCAAAGAAAATTCAAAGCGCCAAAACAGCCCGTATTATTCTGGATTACTGGAAAAAAGCCCTCAGCGAAGAGCGCAATGCGATTCAAGACGAGCTAGACAAAGGCAATGTTCCATCATCGCTTATTACCACCTTCCGTTATAATTCCGGGGTGATTAATGAATTTATTCCCGATGCGTATTTATGGGTTGACCGTAACATCGAATATCTAGAGTTTTTGCAAGAACATGCAGGCGAATATTATATTGAATATCCATTTCACGATATTTCCAATAAAACTATGCGTGACAAATATATAGCTCTTTATGACGAGCGGGAGCAAGGGCTTCGTCGTATCCTGAAATACAGCCCGTTCCGTGCGATGATTTACTAAAGAGGGGTTATATACCCGTTTCGCTATAAGCCTTGATTGTATTGGCCAACAGGCAGGCAATCGTCATAGGGCCGACACCGCCCGGTACAGGCGTTATGGCTCCGGCCTTACCCAGCGCGCTGTCATAATCGACATCACCGCATAATTTTCCGGTCTCGAGACGGTTGATGCCCACATCAATAATGATGGCGCCATCCTTAATCCACTCCCCTTTAACCATCTGCGGACGCCCGACAGCAGCCACCAGAATATCGGCGCTTTTGCAGATTTCCTCCAGATTGGTCGTGCGGGAATGGGCTTGGGTTACCGTACAATTTTCCTGCAGCAAAAGCTGCGCCATTGGCTTGCCGAATAAAAGAGAGCGCCCAATGACAAC
>CAXBAL010000179.1:0-4790 GCA_963973475.1 uncultured Micavibrio sp. | reverse complement strand
TTTTTTAAACAAATTGCCGCCGTATTGCGGGATCGTACCAATCCGGCCTCCAACATGGCAAACCCGGCGGCCATCCACATCACCATGGCACCGCAAATCAGGAACATAAAGCTATTCAGGATATAGGCGGTCTCGGCGCTGACGCCCTCCAAAACCTGCGCGTGCCCAATACTGGAAAAAGATACGGTAAACGCGCCAAGCAATAACGCAAAAACAATGCGGCTCTTGAACATAGGAAAAACTCTCCCTGAAATTTTAATGAATTGGATTAAAGCGCGTCCTGACCGGATTCGCCTGTACGTATGCGTACGGCTCTTGTCAGGTCATAGACGAATATCTTGCCATCGCCGATGCGGCCTGTATTGGCACTGTTCTGGATGGCCTCAATGGCTTGTTCTTCCAGATCACTCGGGATGGCAATCTCGATTTTAACTTTCGGAAGAAAGCTGACAGAATATTCAGCGCCGCGGTAAATCTCGGTCTGCCCTTTTTGACGGCCAAATCCTTTGACTTCGGTTACAGTAAGGCCTTCAATCCCGATTTCGGTCAATGCTTCGCGCACGTCATCGAGCTTAAAGGGCTTGATAATTGCCATGATCATTTTCATTGTTAAAAAACCTTCCCTTTTTCCTGCAATGCAGTAAATTCTCTTCTATCGATAAACATTTTAAGAAGAAGTGCAAGAGGCAATTTATTATGCCCGCAAAAAAATCCAGACAGCAAACAAGCGTAAATTATGACGTAGCCATTATTGGCGGCGGCTTAGCGGGTTTGACGCTAGCCTGCTTATTAGGCAAGGACGGTATAAGTGTGGCCGTCATTGATGCCGCCGATCCGGCCAAACCCATGAGTGCGGACGAGCGCACCACCGCCATTTCCTACGGCTCCAGCCTCATACTGGACGAGGCAGGCGTTTGGGAAGCGCTCTCTGCCAAGGGCGCGCCGATCCGCGATATTCAAATTCTGGACGGCGGCAGCCCGCTTTTGCTCAATTTCCTGAGCCAAGAGGTCGAAGGTAAGCCCTTCGGCACGATTGTGCTTAACGCCGATATCCGCGCAGCCCTTACCAAAAGAGCCGCTGCGCTGGATAGTGTCACCCTGATCGCGCCCGCCAAAGTATCGGATTTCGTGCTGATAGAACATGATGTCGCCGTTTCGGTGATATTAGAAGGTGGTGAGACCATTTCCGCACGGCTCGCCATTGGTGCGGATGGCCGCAAATCCTTTATGCGGGACTGGCTGGATATAGATGTGCGCAGCTGGGATTATCGCCAGCGCGCCGTGATCTGTCAGGTCGCCCATAAAAACCCGCATGACAATGTCGCGGTCGAACATTTCTACCCCGAAGGCCCGTTTGCGATATTGCCGATGGCTGATACCGCGGACGGCACGCACCGCTCCTCTGTGGTATTTACCGAGCACGGCCCGCAAGCTCGCTCATGGATGCGCGCCAGTCGCAATGCCTTTGAGCTGGCGCTGCAAAACAAATTCCCTGCGCGCTACGGCAATGTCAAAATGGTCGGTGAGCGCAGCGTTTACCCCCTTGGCCTCGTCCATGCCAGCTGCTATATTGCCCCTCGCATGGCGCTGATGGCCGATGCCGCCCATGGAATTCACCCGATTGCCGGACAAGGGCTTAATCTTGGCTACCGCGACGTCAAGGAAATGGCTGCACTAGTGCGCGAGGCCTACGCTAAAGGTGAGGATATTGGCTCGGATGAACTCCTCGAAACTTATCAACGCCGCCGCCGCCCCGACAATGTCGCCATGATTGCTTTCACTGATGGGCTGGTACGTTTGTTCTCGAACAATTTCCCGCCCCTACGCCTGATGCGCCGCGCCGGTTTAAAGGCGGTCGGCAAATTACCGCTCGCCAAACGCTTCTTCATGAAACAGGCCATGGCGGATCGATAATATAATCTATGTTGACATATTGCGCCTCCGTGATTACATAAGAGTGACGTTGATTGAATAAAAGGAATTTACGATATGTATGATGGTGGATATTTTGCAAAGCTCGCATTGCTCAAAAATAACGTGACTGTACACTACGATGTCGCTCAAGAGGCCTTTGCATTTTTAAAGAATTTAAAAGAAAATGATCCAGATACTTTTGATCGCCTTTGTGAGAATCATGAGACGGCAAAGGATAGTATCAATAATGAAGCTGTGTTTGAATTAGTGCCACTATGCAAGGAAGAGAGAAGCCCTTTATCCAGAGTAGCCAGACAAATTTTCGGCTTAAAGGATAAGTATAAGCTTGTCGATCCGTTTAAAAATGTTAGTGGAAAGCCTGTTACGGGATACTGGGGAGGTGAATATATGTGTAATGGTGGTAGTCCCAATTACTCAACACTCAAATCTGCTGTTTCTTTGAAAATTTAATCGCAGATATAAGATTTTTTAATTCATTGACAAAGGATGCCATAGGCGTTATATAGTGACCCTCGTTATAAATGATAAGACAAATTAAGGATTTTGAGCGATGAAACGCACATTCCAGCCAAGTAGATTAGTTCGCGCCCGCAGACACGGTTTCCGTGCCCGCATGGCAGACAAAAATGGCCGTAGACTCCTTGCACGTCGTCGTGCAAAGGGACGTAAGGTCCTTAGCGCCTAAGGCGTCCCCTTTATAAGCAAGGCAGCGATATTATGCATGCCACGAAAACACAGTGCGCTCGGGTTCTCCCACTAAAAAAGCGCGCTGATTTTTTACGTATACAATCCGGCGGTAAAAAATGGGTCTCGAAAGGGCTTGTGATTCAGGTCGCCAAAACCCCCGAAGATATTAAGCTATTAACCGATGATGCCATGCGCTGCGGTTTTACGGTAACCAAGCGCACTGATAAATCTGCCGTGAACCGAAACCGCATGAAGCGTCGCTTGCGCGCTGTGGCCGCTGATGTGCTCGCCCCGCACGGCCTTGGTGGCTATGATTATATTCTGGTTGGCCGTCCCGATACGCTGACCAAACCTTATGCCGTTCTTTGCAGTGATCTGAAATGGTGTTTGCGCAAGCTGGAGCTGTATCAGGAGCGCAAAAGCGATGCTTAGAGTGCTTGCCGTAAGAGCGCTTCAGGCGCCGGTGCAATTCTACCGCTATGTATTATCACCGTGGATTATGCCGTCTTGCCGTTTCCATCCGACCTGCTCTCGCTATATGCTGGATGCGCTGGAAAAGCACGGGTCTGTGAAGGGACTCTTTCTGGGGACAAAGCGGCTGTTAAAGTGCCATCCGTGGTGCAAATGTGATTATCACGATCCTGTACCTTAAGAGAGTTTACTTCGCCGCTTATGGGGTCTATAAACGACCAAGTAATCCTAACAATACAATAAGACATCAAGGCCCTTATGCTGAATAATCAAGAAAAAATGCATCCGGAAGATATCCGCAATCTAATCATTTTTGGGATCGTCTCTATCGCGCTCTGGACGATGTTCGAGATGTTTGTTCTGCAGCCTAAAAAAGAGGCCATTCAAGAGCGCCAGCGTATTGAGCGGATGATCGCGAAGCGTGAAGCTGAAACCGGTATCGAGATAGTCTCTAAACCCCAAGTGCGCCCAAGAGGTGAGGTTCTGTCGGAAGCCGAGCGGATATCCTTTGATAACGGTGAAGTTTTCGGCACGATTAATTTGAGCGGTGGCCGCGTGGATGACCTGTCTTTGCAGCAATATTACAACACATTAGAGCATCAAGAGCATGTAAATTTGCTCTCCCCCCGTGATACGGAACACCCGCGCTTTATTGATTACGGTTGGGTGGCGAAATCCAAGGCCGTGAATTTGCCGGGTGCCAGCACAAAATGGTCGGCGCGCGGCAACACAAAACTGACCAAAGACAGCCCGGTTACACTGGTTTGGGATAATGGGCAAGGTTTGATGTTCGAGCGTACATTTGCCCTTGATGAACATTATCTTTTCACCATCACCCAGAATGTCCGCAACAATAGCGGCCAAAGCGTGACGCTATTTCCTTATGCTCTTATTACCCAAACTGGATTGCCGGACGATCTGACCAATCGTTGGTTGGTGCATGAGGGTCCGACAGGGTATATCGGAAATGAGCTATGGCAAGTGAAATACAAGGATTTACGCGAAGAAGGCCGCCGCGAAAAGACTGCTGATCAAGGATGGATCGGTATCACCGATAAATACTGGCTGACCAGCTTTATACCCCAGCAGGGAACAACGGCGAAATACCGCTACAATTACCTGCCTAATATTAAAGATAAGGAAAAGGGTCGTTATCAGGTGGATTACACAGGCGCCGCCGTTAATATTGCCGCTGGCGGATCTGAATCTGTCACAACGCATTTATTCGCAGGGGCGAAAGAAGTTCTTGTTCTGGATGAATATGAAGACGCCATCAACGCACCTAAATTCAATCTGGCTGTAGACTTTGGCTGGTTCTGGTTTATGACCCAGCCTTTCTTTTACATTTTGCATTGGCTTAATAACCTTATCGGGAATATGGGCGTGGCGATTATCATGCTGACCATTTTGATCCGTATGATGGTGTTCCCGTTGACCAATACCTCGTATCGTTCCTTTGCCAAAATGAAGAAGGTCGCGCCGCAGATTTCCGAACTGCGCGAAAAATACGGTGATGATAAACAAAAGCTGCAAGAAGAGATTGTCCAGCTATATAGTCGCGAGGGCGTTAATCCCATGGCGGGTTGTTTGCCTATCTTGATCCAAATACCGATCTTCTTCTCTCTCTATAAGGTATTCTTTGTCACGATCGAGCTGCGGCCCCGCGCCGTTTTTCGGTTGGATACAAGACCTTTCCA
>CAXBAL010000178.1:0-4843 GCA_963973475.1 uncultured Micavibrio sp. | reverse complement strand
GATGGGTGGGGGCGGCCCTAATCTCTCAGCAGATCATTGATGCTGGTTTTTGAACGGGTCTGTGCATCCACACGCTTCACAATAACCGCGCAGGATAGAGATGGACCAGGGGAGCCGTCTGGCAATGGTTTGCCGGGAAGTGTGCCCGGAACGACAACGCTGTACGCCGGAACGCGGCCACGGAAAATTTCGCCGGTCTCACGGTCGACAATTTTGGTGGAGGCGCTAATGAAGACACCCATGGACAGAACGCTGCCTTCTTCGACAATGACGCCCTCGACGACCTCTGATCTCGCGCCGATAAAGCAATTATCCTCGATAATGGTCGGGCCTGCCTGTAATGGTTCCAATACGCCGCCAATGCCCACGCCGCCGGACAGGTGTACGTCTTTACCGATCTGGGCGCATGAACCCACGGTCGCCCAAGTATCCACCATCGTACCTTCATCAACGAAGGCGCCGACATTCACAAAGGAGGGCATCAGCACGACGTTTTTGGCAATATGAGCACTATAGCGTACGGTACAGTTTGGCACGGCGCGAAAACCTGCTGTTTTGAATTGTTTTTCCGTCCAGCCTTTAAATTTGCTATCGACTTTGTCGTACCATCCGGCTTGATCGGGGCCGCCGGAAATCACCGCCATCGGGTTTAGGCGAAACGAGAGCAGAACGGCTTTTTTCAGCCATTGGTGTACGTGCCAGCTATCATCAAGTTTCTCGGCAATGCGCGCCTTTCCCTCATCCAGTAGCGCAAGGGCGGTTTCTACGGCCTCGCGAGCCTCGCCTGTCGTTTCAGCGCTAAGCGCGGCGCGGTCTTCCCACGCGGCGTTAATGATGGTTTCCAGATCGGTTGTTTTTATCGCGGCGGCAACATTCATAATTTAAAATCCTTATCTCTTGGCAGCACTAATTTAGATCGTCATACTAACACTTAAGTAGCTAAAACACTTGGAAACAAAGCACAACCCCAAAAATGACCGCCCATATTCACTGGAACACCTTAAGCCCGCCAGCGTGGCAGACAAAATTCGCGCAGTTGCCTTCTGCCAACCTTCTGCAATCCTATGAATACGCTTTGGCAATCTGTCCGCTCAAACGCCAAAAGGGGCGCTGGGGCGTGATCGAAATTGACGGGCGCGAGGCGGGCTTGGTGCAAATTCTGGAGGCCAGCCTACTGGCAAAAACCATTCATGCGCTGGCGATTGACCGTGGGCCGCTCTGGTTTGATGGTTATGGTAGCCTCGATCATTTCAGCCAATTTCTGGAAGCGCTCTTCAAGCAATTCCCTCGCCGCATCGGGCGCAAATACCGCATCATACCGGAGATGGAGCAAAGCCCCGTACTGGATAATCTTATGAGCGCTTGCGGCTTTCAGAAGAACGGGAAGCCTTATGAAACCATCATATTAGACCTCACACATGACCAAGAGAGCTTGCGCGCGGGGTTAAAAAAGAACTGGCGCGGCGCACTCGCAAAGGCTGAAAAACAAGACGGTGTCAGCGTGGATTGGTCCATCACCACAGCCGATTACAAAGAATTCTTGCACAACTACGCTGCTGATAAAGCCGAAAAGGGTTATGGCGGTCCATCCGTAGAATTATTAACAGCGCTGGCCAGAACTTTCATTCCGTCCGGCAAGATGCGCTTTGGCCGCGCTATAAAAGATGGGCAAGCCATTGCATCTGTACTACTATTGAAACACGGTAAAAGCGCGACTTATCAGGTGGGGTGGACGTCTGATGCAGGGCGTCAGTTGGGCGCGCAAAATCTATTGCTTTGGCATGCTATGCTGGAACTTAAGCAAGACGGAATAACGGAATTAGACCTCGGAGGAATAAACGATGACACAGCCAAAGGCGTTAAGATATTTAAAGAAGCTATGGGCGGGCGGATTGTGCGCCTTGGTGCTCTTTATACCTGATGGCCGCGCGCTGGCTTCCGATCAAATTCAAAAGATGATTTATGATGTCTATGCGGGCGGCTTTCATGTCGTGCAGGCCGATGTGACAATTGATTATTCTGATCCGAAGCACTATGACCTCTTCATGGGCGCCAAAACGCACGGTTTTTTGGGCAAGGTCGCACCGTGGCAAGGCACGTTCGAATCTTATGGTTGGGTGAACGGCGGCGATTTGCAGCCGAAATTACACCGCTCCAGCGCAATCTGGCGAGGCGAGGAAGAGATTAAATCTTACAACTATTCTAAAGACGGCGGCTTCCAGAGCCTTGTGATCAAGGATAATGGCAAGCCTGAAGAGACGGAAGATATAGACCCCGCTTTGACGCAAGGCACAACCGATGCATTGACGGCCGGACTTTTGGTTTTCGAACAGGTCGCTCGGGGCGAGGAATGCACGGGGTCATCCGAAGTTTTCGATGGCAAGCGACGTTTCGAACAAACTTTCACTTTCGAAGACACATCAGAGTTAAGCGCATCCAAATACAATATTTACAGCGGGGCTGCGCAGCAATGTACGCTCGAGATCAAACCGATTGCGGGTAAATGGCATGACAAGCCGCGCGGCTGGCTCTCTATTCAAGAACAAGGGCGCGACCGCGGCATGATGCCGACCGTCTGGTTGGCCAATGTTAAAGATGGTGGCCCTGCCATTCCCGTGAAAATCCGCGTGAAAACCGCCTACGGCACGCTGTTCATGCATTTGGCGCAATATGAAAGCGGCGGCAATATGGTCGTGGCCGAAAAGCGCGGCGATAACTAAAAGTCGCATTTTTCTTGAATTCACGATCGTTTTGGCCGACATTACCGCCCTGATAAGGAGTTTTATTCTATGAACACAATCCCCCTAGCTGTTGTAATTCTGGCCGCAGGTAAAGGCAAACGCATGCAATCCGATTTGCCCAAGGTCATGCATGAACTGGCCGGAAAGCCGATGATCTCGATTTTGATTGATCAGGTTGTCCAGCAGTTCGCGCCGGAAAAAATCATCGTCGTCACAGCGCCGGATATGGATGCGCTGCGCGAGACTGTAAAGCCGCATGAATCCGTTATCCAGAAAACCCAGAACGGCACCGCCGATGCGGTCAAGGCGGCTCTGCCGGCGCTGAAAGGCTTTAAAGGCAACGTTCTTATTCTGTTGGGTGATGAGCCTTTAGCTCCGATGCAAGTATTGGCCGAGATGGCCGCGCATGATAGCCCTTCTGTCATGGCGATTATTCCGCCCGACCCGTACGGCCTTGGCCGCATGGTGATGGATGAGGAAGGGCAGTTGATCGAGATTATCGAGGAAAAAGATTGCGATGATGATCAGCGCGAGATCATCGTTTGCAACGCGGGAAATTTCTGCGTTCCGTCCTCGAAGCTGGAAGAATGGCTCGGCAAAATCGGGAATGATAATGCGCAGGGTGAATATTACCTGACCGATATGCCCAAATTTGCGGCCGCTGACGGCGTGCCGTTTGATGTCTTCACCATGCCCATCGACCATGTCTGGGGCATTAATGATCGCATGCAACTGGCCGAGCATGAGCAAATCTTTCGCCAGATGCTCCGCGATGCGCATGTGATGAACGGTGTACGCATGGTCGATCCGAACACGGTTTATTTCCACCATGATACTATCGTCGCACCGGGTGTAATGATCGAACCATCCGTATTTTTCGGCGCAGGCGTACGCATCGAACAAGGCGCCCATATCAAGGCTTTTAGCCATCTGGAAGGCGCGCATGTCGGCGCAAATACCACCGTCGGCCCCTTTGCGCGCCTAAGGCCGGGCAGCGAGATCGGCGAGGGTGTACGCATCGGCAATTTTGTCGAAATCAAGAAATCCACTATCGGCAAGGGCTCGAAAATCAACCACCTCGCCTATGTCGGGGATTGCACGATGGGCGACGATGTCAATTTCTCCGCCGGTGCGATTACGGTGAACTATGACGGTTTCAACAAACACCAGACCGTGATCGGTAAAAATGTCATGATCGGCTCGAATGTCAATCTGGTCGCCCCGCTCACCATTGATGATGGCGCGTTCGTGGCCGCAGGCTCCACCATCAACGAAGATGTCCCGGCAGATTCCCTGTCTATCGCCCGCGACAAACCCTCCATCCGCGAAGGCTGGGCCACCAAATTCCGCGAAGGAAAAGGCAAAAACAAACCCGATAGCGATAAAAAGGCGGGATAAACCTGCGCTCCCCCCTGAAACAAACCGTAAAACATTGTGATTTGTGCATTTGCGCAGGTTTGGTATGCTTACTTGCATAAATTAGAAATAGTATGGATAGATCACGAATATGTGCGGAATAATTGGAATACTTTCACAAGATGATGTCGCCCCCCGTTTGGTGGAGGGTCTTAAGCGCCTTGAATATCGCGGCTATGATTCTGCCGGCATTGCGACGCTGACGAATGGGCACATTCACCGCTGCCGCGCGCCCGGCAAGCTGTTCAATCTGGAAGACAAACTAAAATCTGCGCCGCTAAACGGCACCGTTGGCATCGGCCACACGCGCTGGGCGACCCATGGCGGCCCGACCGAGGACAACGCTCACCCGCACGCCACCGATAAGGTCGCGGTCGTGCATAATGGCATTATCGAAAATTACGCCGAGCTGAAAGAAGAACTGGAGCTGGCGCAGTTCCGCTTCGAAACAGACACTGATACCGAAGTCATAGCCCATTTGTGTACATATTACCTCAAACAGGGCATGAGCCCGCACGAGGCCGCCAAGGCCACCTTCGACCGCTTGGAAGGCGCATACGCCATCGTCATGATTTTCTCCGGCGAGCATGATTTGATGATCGGCACGCGCCATGGCACCCCGCTGGCCATCGGCTATGGCGAGGGCGAGATGTTTATGGCCCCTGATTCCTACGCACTTGCACCCC
>CAXBAL010000177.1:0-4872 GCA_963973475.1 uncultured Micavibrio sp. | reverse complement strand
GTTATCTGTTTCGGGGGGGGGGTTCAAGCCGTAGAGGCACATACCCGGGCGCACCATATCGTAATGCCAGCTTTCATCGCGGAAAACGCCGGACGAATTGGCCAACGAGCACTTTGAAAATACGAACGAGTCCGCCGCGTATTGGAATCTTTTTGCCTGCAAATCGTTTAGCGGATGCCCCTTTTCATCGGCGCAGGAAAAATGGCTCATCACGTATTCGATATCTATAATTTTAGAGAGCGCACCCGCGCGCGGCATCACGCTTTCGAGTTCATCTTCAGACAAACCAAGCCGCGCCATTCCGGTATCAATATGTAAGATACATTTAAGATACGGTCTGGTTCGTTTTGCGTATGAAGCCCAATTTTCAATATCAAGTACAGAATTTAATACAGGGGTGAGCGAGTGGAAATCCAGTATCTCCTCGGCGCCGTCTTGCAGGCCGTTCAGGACATAAATGCGGATATCGCTTTCGGGAAGGAGGCCGCGCAATTGCACGCCTTCTTGCGGTGTGGCCACGAAAAAGCTCTTGCATCCGGCCTCATTCAGGGTGGAGGCGGCGCGCTCAATGCCTATGCCATAAGCATCTGCCTTAACGGCGGCGGCGGCTTCGCAATGTATGCCCACGCGTTGCTGAACGCGCTTGTAATTGGAAGCCAGCGCCGCCAAATCAATGTGAAGCTGCCCTGCAAAAGGCCGTGTTTTGGAATAGGGCATGGCTGGCTTAGGCCTCCTGCAAACGGGGATTACTCGTAATCGCCGCCATCATGGGCGATATCAAGGTCGCTAAAGCGTGTTACATTCGAATCGAAATACAGCTTTACCGTGCCAATAGGGCCGTGACGGGCTTTGGCGATGATGGTTTCGGCAACATTATGGGCGCGGCCCATGCGATCTTGCCATTCCAGGTGCTTTTCTGTGCCGACTTCGGGTTCGGTACGGGATAGGTAATATTCCTCGCGGTAGATGAACATGACGACATCTGCGTCTTGCTCGATCGACCCTGATTCCCGTAGATCGGAGAGCTGCGGGCGTTTATCCTCGCGCTGCTCCACCGCGCGGGAGAGCTGGGATAGGGCAATGACGGGAATGTTCAGCTCTTTCGCGATAGCCTTAAGACCGCGTGTGATCTCGGAGACCTCGTTGACGCGGTTATCGGTGGATTGACGTGAGCCATTTCCGCGCAGGAGCTGGAGATAGTCGATAATCAGCAGATCAAGACCATGCTGGCGTTTCAGGCGGCGAGCGCGCTGGCGCACTGCACCGATTGTGAGCGCAGGCGTATCATCAATATGCAGCGGAATTTGCGAAAGCACTTGGGAGGCCTCGACAAATTTGCGGAAATCATCCTGACGGATATTGCCCTTTTTGATGGCATCGCCGGATATACCCGATTGGTCGGATAAGATACGCGTGGCCAGCTGGTCGGCGGACATCTCGAGCGAGAAGAAACCGACGATGCCGCCTTCTTTACCGCCGGTCTCGGCATATTTCTTGGCGGCGTTAAAGCCCATATTCACGGCCAGAGAGGTTTTCCCCATCGAAGGACGCGCGGCCATAATAAGCAAATCGGAGTTTTGCAGACCGCCGAGTTTCTTGTCCATATCGCGCAAACCTGTGGTGACGCCCGTGACATGGCCATCTGATTTATAGGCTTTTTCGGCCAGTTCAATCGCGGTCATAACGGAATCGCGTAAGGTTACAAACCCGCCTTTCATATCCCCACTTTCGGCGAGGCTGAACAGCTTGCTTTCCGCCATGGAAATGGTGGCGTTTGAATCTTCGTCCAGATTGATATTGTAGGAATCGTTGACGATATCCTCGCCGAGCATAATAAGCTCGCGGCGCATGTAGAGATCGTAAATACTGCGTGCATAATCTTCGGTGTTGATAATGCTGACCACATTGGCGGCCAGATCGGCCAGATATTCGGCGCCGCCGACATCGGTCAAATCTTCATCTTTTTCAAAATAATTTTTCAGCGTGACCGGAGAGGCGTTTTGGCCGCGGTCAATCAACGTCATGATGGAGGTATAGATGCGTTGATGCGCTGGCACGAAAAAATGCGGGGGTTTCAGGAAATCACTGACTTTTTCAAAACCGCGATTGTCGATCAAAAGCGCGCCCAGCAAGCCTTGTTCGGCCTCCAGATTATGGGGCAGCGTCCGGTACGGCGCGCCCTCGGGCTTATCGTCCAAAGTCAAATCGGAATAATCTAATGCGGTATTGTCCATAGCAGGAAGGATAGCAAATTACGCACGCGCCGCGCCAGTTTTTTACATTTTCCTCCTGTGAATAACGGGCATAAAAAAACCTCCGCGCGGGGCGGAGGCTTTTGTAATTCATTTAGAAGAAAATCGCGTCGGAGATTAACCGATTTCGGTTGTTTCTTCCTCGGCAGAATCTGCTTCCTCTTCAGCTTTTTTAGCGGCCTTTTTGGCGGCTTTTTCGGCTGATTTGGCGGCTTTTTCTTCATCTTCAACGGCTTTGGCAGCAGCTTTTTCTTTCTTGGCCTTTTCGGTCTCAAGAGCGCCTTCTTCCAAAACGGATTCAAGATTATCGTCTTCTGCTTCGGCTTTGATTTCCTCGATCACTTCTTCCATCGGGATATCGCTATCGGCATCAGCAATAAGCGCGCGTCCGGTATCGGCCTGAATTTGGGCTTCCTCGTTTGTACGTGCAATGTTCACTGTGACGGCAACGACCACTTCAGGATGCAAGGCAACATCAACATCGAACAAGCCGATGGTTTTGAAGTTGTCATGCAAGCGGATCATGGTGCGATCAATTTTAACGCCTGTGACTTCGCTGATTTGCGTAGCGATATCACGCGCGCTAACAGAACCGTAAAGTTGGCCGCTTTCAGAAGCTTGACGAATGATCGGTGCTTTCGCGCCTTTCACTTTAGTCGAGATTTTTTCTGCTTCTTTTTTGGCTTTTTCGTTTTCGGCTTCCAGGGCTTTACGCTGGGCGTCGAAATACGCTGTGTTTTCTTTGCTTGCGCGCAAGGCCTTGCGCTGTGGCAGAAGATAGTTACGGGCATAGCCCGGCTTAACGGTAACAACGTCACCCATATTGCCGAGTTTTTCGACTTTTTCCAAAAGGATTACTTGTGTTTGTGCCATGTCGAGTCTTCCTTATCTTTCATTCTCGTGACGCACATAAGGCAACAAGGCCATGTGACGCGCACGTTTGATTGCTTTGGCAAGCTCGCGCTGTTTCTTCTGGGAAACAGATGTGATGCGGCTTGGAACCACTTTACCGCGCTCAGAAATATAGCGGCCAAGTGTTTTTGAATCTTTCCAGTCGATTGGCTGGGCATTTGGTCCACTGAACGGGCAAGTTTTCTTGCGGCGGAAAAATGGACGTTTTACTGTTGGGGCGTCAGCTGCACTCATTACGCGGCCTCCTTCTTAGAGTTTTTGTCATCTTCATCATTATCATTGTTCTTACCGCCGCCCATAACAACAGACGGTCCATCGGAAAGCTCTTCCAACTTGATGGTCATGTAACGCATGACGTCTTCGTTCAGACGCAAATTACGCTCAAGCTCGATAACCGCATCGCCAGGGGCGTCGCTTTCGATCAGAGTGTAATGGCCTTTACGGCTTTTGTTGATGCGGTAGGCAAGGTTACGCAGACCCCATTGTTCGGTCTTGGTTACTTTACCACCTTCTTTTTTGATGATGTCTTCGAAACCTTTGGTCAGGTCTTTTACCTGGCCTTCGGTCAAATCTTGTCGTGTGATAAACACGGTTTCATAGAACGGCATATGTCTTCCTTTCGGTTTCCTTTGCCAAAAATCCGGATAAACCCGAATTTTTTACGTTGCAAATTCAGCTGATAACACCATGTCACCAGCAAGGGTATAGTGATTGAGGGGTATATAGACGTAATTGGCGCGTGAAATCAAGCCTTTTTTATAAAAATGGCGGTCGCATTCTTATATATGGCCTAATCGAACAAATTAATATTGGCCGTATCGCTGATGTAATGTGCGATATAATCGCTCCAGCCCTGCGCGGCGCTTTCCTGCCTGCGGTGACTTTCACAGCCGCGCCGTACTAAGCGCCGCAGTTGCCGCGCTGTCAGGCCGGGGCGTTTCAGGGCGCGTTTAAACTGGTCTACGGATAGGCCCGCAAATTCCGCAAAGTCAGTATTGCAGCCTTGTGTCGTGTAAATTGAATAAGCGTGGCTGATGTCTTCAAGCAAAAGTTCAAGCTCGCCTTTTGGTTTTGTATCTTGCGCGTTTATATCGGTATTTGCCGGTTTCAAAATTGTCATTGTCTTAATCCTGTTCTGAATAAAATATTTTAAAAATACTTGCCCTGGTGCGTCACCATAGCTCAAGGCTTTTCTGCCCGGCGATTAACGCTAATTAGGGCATGTTCCCAGTTACTCTTAAAACTTAATACGCAATGTTTTGTTTTTTTTATTTTTACAATCTTGGGTTTAAATGCCTTGGATTGTAAAGCGGCGGTTGTCAATACTTACTCAGGTTATTACCCTTGTAGTTTCGCCCGCTTAATTAACGCAGAAATTTTAGTTATGCAACCATCTTCGCATATTTTATGCTAGTCTGCAAGCAACTTTCAGTAAGAATTTGTTGATATTAACATATATTATTTCCCTAATGTTAACAATTAAGAAATAATATTTCAGATAACTCATATTAGAATGCGCAGGAATAAAAATGATTCGTCCAAAAGGAGCTTATTAAATGACACGCGCACTAATTTTTCCCGGTCAGGGGTCTCAATTTATCGGTATGGGCAAAGAGTTGCTTGAGAGTTTCACCGAGGCCAAAGAGGTATTCGAGCGCGTGGATGATGCGCTCTCACAAAAACTAAGCAAGATTATTCTGGACGGCCC
>CAXBAL010000176.1:0-4922 GCA_963973475.1 uncultured Micavibrio sp. | reverse complement strand
GAGATCACTTCCATTTTCAACCAAAATGCCAAAATTATATTCCTCCGTTCCATAGGCATAGGTAGTTTCAGGGTTAGTGCCTCCCCCCATAATGATATCCCCGCCAAGCGTTGTAATATCCACAGCCGTCAAGTTGATGGAACCATTTTGATCCGCATCCCGGTCGGCGTTCAAGATAACATTCAAGCTATCGGCATCTGTATTTGCATCATTATTCGCATCTGACGCTTCTATCCCTGCATTAGATGTGTTTGAAATATTACGATCTGCACGTAAATTCAATGTTGCCACTCCATTAACACCGCGCGTAATATCATTTGTGATAATTAAATCACCACTCTCGCCTCCATTATCCATGGCATGCAATAATATATTGCCGGCTCCCATTATTATGCCACCAACATTAAAATCATTTCCATACACTTCAACATCATAGTCTTTGGAAGACAAATCCCAAGAGGTGATTATAACATCACCTGTGCCGTTGGTACTATCGCCTATGATAAGTTTATTGCCAGCGTTTAATAACGCAAGCTCATTGTCTTCCAAGCTAAGATGGGGTGTCCATGCTGTTCCTAAATCTATTGCTGTTGAGGCTGTTTTGGGCAAAATATGGATTGTGCCGGAGGTCTTAATTTCGTCTAGCCCTATTAAGTTAAGACGATCGGCTTTAAGAGTAATAAGTCCAGTGGTAAAATCACCGCCAATGGATGACATAGGCGAACTGCTCATATTCGTGACAGTGCCATCAAGAAAGAGTGCTCCGTTGCCACGCGTTTCAATATTGCTGCTTTGCACACGAATGGAAGATGCATCTGTGCCAGAAAAATCATCTGCTTCGCCTGTAATAATAATGGCACCCTCGTTTTTGGCCAGAAGCGTGGTACCAATAATACCTACACCGCGGCTAAAATCTCCATCGCCGTTGCCTTGTTCGCCATAAATGGTAATATCTCCGCCATTTGTCTCAATACCATTGCTCCAGGAAAAGGTTGCACCACTAAGGCTGTTGCCATCGCCGTTCCCCGCAATACCGGATATATTGACTGATCCTGTGGTGGTTTCAATTTTACCCCCACTCATGTAAAATCCTTGAAGATCGCTATTCGTAGCATGTGAATAGCCAACGCCTGATATAAACACATCGCCGGCACCGGTATTAATATATGTTGTATCTAATTCAATACCTCTTTCCAATGTAGCGTTACCATAGGCAGCAACATTATCAGCGCCGGTTGAGGCGGCATCATCTGCAGTATCTTTTATGCCATCTGCCCCCCATAAAGTTCCTGAATCACCACCTGCAACGAAATGCCCCCCATTGGTTTTAATAGTGGAATTTGTAATAGAAACGGCCCCGTCTTGATTGGCATCGCGGTCGGCGTTAAGAATTAAATTTAATGCATTTTCAAATGACGTAATGGAGGAATTGCTAACCATTATATTCCGGTGCGCTTGAAAAGTCAGGGCAACATCGTTATTGTTTACATTCTTTTCAATGGTAGCATTGCTGATTGTAATATCGCCTTCCTCAGCATCTGCGCCACCATTTGCTGTTGTCGTAATCGTAACGTTATTTCCATTATTCAACGCCGCCGAAATACTTCCAGCATCAATCGAATAGGTATCCACAGTTGGATCAAACGTTCCTCCTCCGCCCGCAATATTATTAGTCCCTCCATCAGTAATAGTAACATTTGAGGGGTCTAGAAGCCATGACCCTGGGGCCCCATCCTCATGATGTGCTGCAGCATTAACTGAAGCACCTTGCGCAATATCCAGATCAATTTTACCAGATGTTTCAACAAAACCGCCATCGCCTCCATGCTCGCCGCCTTTGGCTTCGATTTCACCTTCAAAACGCGTGGCTTTATCCGCCCAAATGATTACTTTACCGCCATCGCCTTTGTCTGTCGCGCTAGCTGTAATTTTCGCTGTGGTTGTAATTTTCGTAACTTTTGCTGTCGTAACATTTTCAATACTTCTACCCCGATAATCGCCGCCTATTAAAATTTCTCCGCCGCCTATTCTGCCATCGGCCTTGATACTACCTGCCACTCTTGTATGCGAGCCACTTAAGATAACTTTTCCGCCCACCTTACTCATGGAGGAGGCTTCGATGATGCCAGAGTTTTCGACGAGGCTGTCGACGATGTTTCTGGCGCTGGTGGCCGTTAGGGCAACCAGCCCCCCTTCGGCCGTAATACGCCCTGTATTGCTGGCCATTTTGTTGGCCTCTTCATCGCTCACGGCTATTTGCAACAGCCCGTCTCCGGCCATATCAAGCGTAAATGTATCGGCTGCGGCCAGTTGGACCTTGCCCAGTTTTGCGGCAATCACGCCGTGGTTTTCAACGCGCGGCGCCACAAAATTAACAAGGCCTACCTCTTTCACACTGATCGAGCCATGATTGATAATGGCCGCATCAACCTTACCGGCTTCATCAAAATCCATCTTCCCAGCCATAAAATCATCATTGTTTATATCGGCAGAGCTGGCCGTTAAAGATCCCACATCGACTTGTGCGCCCTTGCCAAAGACAACGCCGTTCGGATTTATCAGCATGACATGCCCGTTAGCGGTCAGCTTTCCATCAATCTGTGAGGCCTTGGTATCATTAATGCGGTTTAGGGCTATGGAATTGGAAGAGGGTTGATGAAACTCGACATGTTCCTGAGCCCCAACATCAAAGCTGCGCCAATCCAGTATGGCGCGGTCGGAATTTTGATGAATATCGGTTTTATTGCCGTTTGGTGAAATACTGGCAGAGCCACCTGTGACGTGCCCACCTTGCGGCCCGGCCATGGCTGTATTGACTGGTCCCAAGGAAACTGCCGCGACAGAGGTTAATAATAATAGACGGGAGCACTTCACCATAGCTTCTATTTTACCAAAAAATACTTAAAAAAGATTAAAATACGAAGAATTTCGCACGTGATAAGAGGATATTACAACTTCAAAGGTTTAAATTTTCTTAAAAAACCAATATTATTATAAGAATTAAGCCGCTTGGCTAAATTTAATATTATCAAGGTTTTGCGTTCGTGTCAGTATTTCAGAAGGGATTATTTTTAAGTGTCGCGGGGATATTTTCTCTCGTACCCTTTTACCATGCGCATGCCCAAAGTCCGAATTTACCCGGCTCGGCCGATCCTTCAAGGCTGGAGGAGCGATTGCGCGGGCCTTTATTGCAGCAAGATAACAATATTGTTGCTCCAGAGAAGATGGATATTGATGGTGATATACCGCAAGCCCCCGATGGCTTTATTTTGAACAGGATAGTACTGACAGGAGTAACGGCTTTTGACACGGGACATTTTTCTACCCTTATTGATGAATATATTGGCCGCTCAGTCGATGTAAATGTGCTTAATCATTTGGCCGCTCGCATTACACAAATCTACCGCGAAGAGGGATATTTTCTGAGCCGCGCCGTGATACCCCAGCAAGAGGTTATGGATGGCATTGTTAAAATTCAAGTAATTGAAGGGCATGTTGGTAATGTCATTATTGATGATCCGGATGCTTTGTTGCAAAAGGATATTTTTGATATTACGGCCAAAGCCATGCAAAAAATTAAAGCTCTTGACCCGCTACATGGTCCCACATTAGAACGTTACGTTTTGCTGCTGAATGATCAAAGCGGGCTTACAGTTCAAAATATTTTGCAAGCACCCGAGCAACCAACAGGGCGACCAGGCCAGGTTGACATTGTATTGAAAATCCTGCCCGGTGAGCGTAATATTATTTTGGGCTATAATAACCATGGTTCCCACTTTGTTGGCCCGCATCAGTTAAGCGCGAGTTATGCGCAAGGGAATATTTTGAATAGCTTTGATACGCTCACACTGCAAACATCAACGGCCATTCCGATGAGCGAAGTGCAATTCGGCGCGGTTGGGTACAGCTTTCCTTTAAACGAAGAAGGTTTAAGCGCATCTTTTTTGGTGTCTTACGCCAATTCCGAACCGGGCTTTACTTTAAGCGAGCTAGAGGTTGAAGGCGATAGCACAAGCGCCGAGGCCACTTTGTCATACCCTTTCATCCGTTCGCGCCGCACCAATCTAAGCGCCGGAACAACGTTTGTATTTCGAAACAGCGCCACCGAGTTTTTGGATGAAGAGCTGATTGATGATAAAACGCGCAGCCTGAGCGCCTTTGTGAATTACAACACGCTTGATCCGTTTAATGGCTATAATGCGCTAAACCTATCTGTCTCCAAAGGCTTAAACATTCTTAATGCCACCGAAACGGGTACCGAAAACCTCTCACGCCAGCAAGGCCGCAGCGATTTTTTAACTTTGGAGTTGGACGCTTTTCGCCAACAAGATATCACACCCGAGCTGCAACTGGTCAATGCAGTCAGTGGGCAATTTGCACCGCACCCCTTGCTCTCCGCGCAAGAATTTGGCTATGGCGGAATTTCTTATGGACGGGCTTATGATCCCTCAGAAATAACCGGCGATCAGGGTGTGTCAGCTTCGGTAGAACTGCGCTATACCGATATTGATCCTATCCCAGACTTTAATCTAAAGATTGTACCGTTAGTGTTTTACGATATAGGAAAAGTCTGGAATGAAGACCGCGGCGCAAAACCGCAATCGGCTGCCTCGGCTGGCTTTGGCGCGTATTATAATTTCGACAATACAGTCTCCGGCTCATTGCAAGTCGCCTACCCCTTAACCAAACGCGTCACAACACCTATCATGAACGGCGAAAAAGGACCCCGCATCCTCCTGAGTCTAAACGCCAGTTTTTAGACAGAGTATATAAAATTATCAAGCATATTGATTTTCCCAAATGGTGCATATACGATTGCTTTCGAAAATGGAAGTTTAAAAACGCCGATATATCTTATGGTAAATATTGGTAATTATTTGGGCTGCCCGGCTCGATATAAGTCGGTTTTACCTCCATCTTTC
>CAXBAL010000175.1:0-4933 GCA_963973475.1 uncultured Micavibrio sp. | reverse complement strand
GGAATCAAACATGGCGTCTTGTTGTGACATGGCGAAATCCGCACTCTCGAAAAAGACCCGCTTGAAGAGCTCTTTCAAGGCTTCGGCGCGCTGCTCGGGGGTTTGCAATTGTCGCTCGTCGTATGGTTCGTAATCTGCTGGCATGGCTAGGCCGCCTCTTTCTTTGCGTTGGTATCTTTATAGGAGAAGCGGGAGGTGAAGTGACGCAGCGCCGAGGGTTGCTGATCGATCTTCATGCCGCGCAAGCTATCACGGTTTTCCCAAGTCTCCAAAATCACCTCCAGCACATAAAGCATATGGCTCTCGGTGTAAACCCTGCGCGGGATAGCGAGACGGACCAGATCCATAGCGGCGGGTTGCTCGCTGCCATCCGGTTGCTGGCCGAACATGACAGTGCCGATCTCGCAGCCGCGAATGCCGCCGCGCAAGTAGAGCTCGCAGGCCAGCGTTTGACCGGGATATTCTAAGGGAGAAATGTGCGGCAGGAAGGCGCGCGCATCAATATAAATGGCGTGACCGCCGACAGGTTTAACAATCGGAACGCCCGCCGCCGTAAGCCTGTCACCAACATAGGCGGTGGAGGCCATCCGGTATTTCAGGTAATCCTCATCCACGACCTCATCAAGGCCGATGGCGATGGCTTCAAGATCACGGCCGGACAGGCCGCCGTAGGTTGGAAATCCTTCGGTCAGGATCAGGACGTTGCGGCACAGCTCTTCCCATTTATCATCGTTGAGCGCCAGCCAACCGCCCATATTGACTAGCGCATCTTTCTTGGCGCTCATCGTGCAGCCATCGGCGAGAGAGAATATCTCGCGCACGATATCGGGGATGGAGGTATTCTGATACCCTTCCTCGCGCTGTTTGATGAACCATGCATTTTCGGCGAAGCGGCAGGCATCAATAAAGAACGGGATTTTGTGCGCCTTGCAGATATCGGAGACCGCCTTGATATTAGCAAGGGAAACGGGCTGGCCGCCGCCGGAATTATTGGTGATGGTGATCATGCAAAGCGGGATATTCTTTGTGCCTTTTTCAGCGATCAGCGCTTCCAGCTTGGCTGTGTCCATATTGCCTTTGAACGGGTGTTCATTGGCGGGGTCTTTGCCCTCCTCTATTACCAGATCAACAGCAACTGCCTTGCCCGCCTCGATATTGGCGCGGGTGGTGTCGAAATGGGTATTATTTGGTATGATATCGCCTTCTTTGGTGACGACAGAGAACAAGATGCGCTCGGCAGCGCGGCCTTGGTGGGTCGGCATAACGTATTTGTAGGGCATCAAATTCTTAACGGCTTTTTCGAAGCGCATATAAGACGGGCTTCCAGCGTAGCTTTCATCACCGATCATCATACCCGCCCATTGCGCGGCGCTCATGGACGACGTACCGGAGTCAGTGAGAAGGTCGATCAAAACATTTTCCGAATGCAGGCCGAAGAGATTATAATGCGCCTCTTTAAGATAGCGCTCGCGCTCTTCCCGCGTAGTCATTTTGATCGGCTCGACCGATTTGATGCGGAACGGCTCTATAATTGTTTTCATGTTTTGTGTCTCCCCAAGTTTATTTCTCGTTATGTTATCAGACACACCCGATACATACCTTACATATAAACGCCTGCGTCAATAGCATCCATATAATTGGTCACGGCTTGATCGCCGTATTCATCAGCCACTTCCAAAAGTGATTTATCGCCAAAACCCGCATTGGGTTTCTTGAGCATCACCTGAACCTTGGTCTGAACATCATCCCCATACCATTCATGAAGCCGCCCCCAAGCGGCCGGATGGGCTTGTTCGATTTCATGGGCAACCTTGTCAAAGGCCGCCTTCAGTTCATTTAATGCATCGCCAATAGCCATAAATACCCTAGCAATTGCCTTTTTTCGCCTGACCCGGAGGGCAGAAATCGCCATTCGCATGCGGATGACCCGTATGCTTATTACAGCTAGCAACCCCAAGGCCAGCAAAACACAGAAGAGATAAAGTTAATATAACGCGCATAATATAGACTCCTTAAAAAGCACTAAGCCAGCATTGATACCGGATTTTCGATGAAACGTTTAAAGTATTGCAGGAATTCCGCCCCGACCGCACCATCAACGGAGCGGTGGTCGGTGGAGAGCGTCACGGTCATGACCGTTTTGATCTCTAACTGACCGTTCACCACGACAGGTTTTTGAATGCCGGCACCGACCGCCATAATACAGCTTTGCGGCGGGTTCACGATGGCCTGAAAGTTTTCTACGCCGAACATACCGAGATTGGAAATCGAGAAAGTACCGCCTTGGAATTCAGCAGGCTTGAGTTTGCCTTCGCGGGCGCGTCCGGCCAGATCTTTCATCTCGCCGGATATTTGCGCCAAGCCCTTTGTCTCGGCCTTTTTGATGATTGGCGTGATCAGGCCGTTTGGCGTGGCAACCGCCACCGAAATATCGGCGTGTTTATATTGAAGCACCGCCGCATCTGTCCAGGAGGTGTTGGCGGCGGGGTAAGCGTGCAGTGCCATCGCGCTCGCCTTGATAATGAAATCATTGACGGAGATTTTATAAGCGCCATTTGCAGCGTCATTCAATTCTTTGCGGGCGGCCAGAAGATTATCCAGCACGCAATCTACGCTGAGGTAGAAATGAGGGATGGTTTGCTTGGCCTCGGTCAGGCGGCGCGCGGTGACTTTTTTGATATTGTTATTCGGCAACTCTTCATATTCCATGCCGTATGCATCGGCCAGCGCCTTGGCATCGGGGCCGGAAGCGGCAGAAACTCCCGGTTTGGCGGCAGCGGCGGTAGCGGGCGCGCTCACGCCCTCTTTCTTGGCTTTCTCGACATCGGCTTTAACAACGCGACCATGCGGCCCCGTACCTTTTACTGCGGAAAGATCAATTCCCGCCTGTTCGGCCAAGCGCTTGGCAAGCGGAGAGGCAAAAACACGGCTGCCGGATTTGCCAGATTCTGAATTTGCGGAGGGCGCTTCGGATTTGGTTGGCGCAGCAGGTGCGGCCTTATCAGCAGCTTCCGGAGCGGCAGCAGGAGGCGCAACGCCGCCTTTGGCATCATAGCCTTCCATGGCACTGTCGTCCTCGCCCTCTTCCAGCAGGACAGCGATGACATCATTCACAGGAACATTTTCCGTGCCTTCGGCGACAAGAATTTTTGCAATGCGCCCTTCATCCACGGCCTCGACTTCCATCGTGGCCTTGTCGGTTTCAATCTCGGCAATTACGTCGCCTGATTCCACGGTATCGCCTTCTTTTTTCAGCCATTTGGTAAGGGTACCTTCTGTCATGGTCGGGGAAAGGGCGGGCATGGTTATGGGTGTCGGCATATCTCTATCTATCCTTTAAAAAACCTATGTACTTTCCTAAGGTATTTACACCCAAAAATAAAGGCCAAATTGCTTAGAACCTTGTCAAAGTCACATTATAACGTTAAAAACATGGTCGAGTTTAACAGGAAGAAAATCAAATAATGTACGAGCATTCGCAATTCCCGAAAGTTTTCATGATCAATCACCCGCTGGTGCAGCATAAGCTTAGCAAGATGCGGGACAAATCGTGTAATCAGGAAGGCTTTCGCTCTGCATTACATGAAATTTCTCTTCTCATGGGCTATGAAATTACGCGCTGGCTGCCGCTTGGCGAGGCCGTTATCGAAACGCCGATACAGAAAATGCATGCACCCGTGATTGAGGGCAAGCGCCCGGCGATTGTGCCGATTTTGCGCGCGGGACTTGGCATGAGCGAAGGGCTACAGGCCCTGATGCCCACGGCCCCTGTCGGGCATATCGGCCTATACCGTGATGAAAAAACCCATGAGCCTGTGGAATATCTGGTGAAATTGCCCGATGCTAAAGACCGCCATTTTATCTTGGTCGATCCGATGCTGGCGACCGGTAACTCGGCAGCCTACGCCGTAGATGTTTTTTTCAGGCATGGCGTTGATAAGGGGAATATTTCCTTTATGGCGCTGCTCGGTGCGCCCGAGGGCATTATCACCTTCCGCGAGCATTATCCGGACGTGCCTATTTATATTGCTGCGCTTGATGAAAAGTTGAACGAGAAAGCTTATATTGTTCCTGGCTTAGGGGATGCAGGCGACCGCCTATTCGGGACAACCTAGCACGGCGCCTGAAGTCGGGAGCTTTGTGTCATATTCCGTTTTTCCGCCCTCCAGACCAAGAATATTTTTATAAGGGGCATCTGCATCAGGGTTATGACCAGCTTCGGCTAAAAAACGTTTAATTAAATCTCCGCGAAGACGGTTTCCAAAACCGTCTTCTGCCGAACGCGTTTCATATAGAGTTTTCACTTTATTCTCACAAAGCTTGCGGTAAAGAGGAGGCGCAACATATTTGGCCGCTCTTCTAAATTTATTTTCTAAACTAAATTTTAATCTGTCCAATTTATAACGATATTGCATCTGTTATACACTAATCCTGATAACAAACTTTTTTAGCCGCATGGACGATTTCGTCGATTTGCGGTAACGCCAGTTGTTCCAGATTGGCGGCGTATGGCATTGGCACATCGGCGCCCGCCACACGGGTTACAGGGGCATCAAGGTAGTCAAATGCGTGTTCGCCAATCAGAGCGGCGATTTCGGAGCCAATGCCTGAAAATGCCCAGCCCTCTTCAACCGTTACGATACGGTTCGTTTTCTTGACTGATTCTAATATTGTGTAACGATCAAGCGGGCGTATGGAACGCAGGTTGATGACCTCGGCGCTAATACCCTCTTCTTCCAGCTTTTTAGCCGCTTCCAAGGACTTTCCGACCATGATGGAGAAGGCCACGATGGTCACATCTGTGCCTTCGCGTTCAATTTTTGCACGCCCGATTGGAATGGCGTAATCTTCGGATGTCGGCACGTTGTCGAAGCTCTGGCCGTACATGATTTCGTTCTCGAGGAATACAACGGGGTTCGGATCGCGGATGGCG